>JAWOJI010000185.1:0-4514 GCA_046481735.1 Desulfatiglandales bacterium
CTGTAATGATCGAATTCGGCATAGAATACCTTTTCAACGCTCATGCAGAAAAAGCCCACACCAAGACAATCCAACGCTTGATCCGGGCTTCCTGGTTTATCGCGATTTTTGTGCCTGTAATTATTTTCGAAATTTACCAGAGGAACGGCCAAGAGTCAAGATTTTTGGCCCTCAAACATTGAAGCATTCCCAACAGGTCGCCAAGTCGGACGGCACAGTAAAAAGCTCCAGATGCAAGGCGCGCGAATCTTGAGGAATGAGGCGTACATAAAAGTACGCCGCAGTGACGAAAGATGAAGCGCAACGCAGCAGATGGACTTTTTGCGAAGCCGTCATCCGTTGATGACTTGGCAAGTCCAAGTCTCAATGCGGACGGCACAGAAAAAAGCTCCATATGCAAGGCGCGCGAATCTTGAGGAATGAGGCGTACATAGAAGTACGCCGCAGTGACGAAAGATGAAGCGCAACGCCGCAGATGGACTTTTTGCGAAGCCGTCATCCGTTGAATTATGGGAAAGAGACGCAAAGCGAGAGAACTTGCGGTCCAAGTTCTTTTTCATTTGGAGTACAATCCGGGCGAACCAGGGGAGAGCTTTGACCTCCTGTGCGAATGCTTTTCGCCTCCAAAGGAGATCAGGGCCTTTTCCAAAGACTTGGTTCTCGGGGTTTGGGAGAACAAGCAGGCCCTGGACAGCCTGATCAGCCGTGCTTCCAGGAACTGGCGCATCGAGAGGATGTCGCGGGTGGACCGGAACATCCTCAGGGTCGCCGTGTTTGAAGTTGTGTACATGGGGGACATCCCCCCAAAGGTTTCTATTGACGAGGCGGTGGAGCTGGGGAAGAAGTATGGAGCCGAGGATTCCGGCGCCTTTGTGAACGGCGTTCTCGACCACATCTACAATCAGCTTCGGTTGAAGGTGGATCAGCCTGCCCAGGATTCGTAATCCGAGGGGCGCGGATAGAACAGGCAAAGCGTGAGAAAGGGACAGCTACGCGAACCATGAGCTACAATCCGGAAGAAGTTGAAAAAAAGTGGCAGGCATACTGGGAAAAAGAGGCGCTTTTCAAGGTCACCGAAGATTCAGCCGGGGGCAAGTACTACTTGCTCGAAATGTTTCCCTATCCTTCCGGCAAGATTCACATGGGCCATGTGCGGAACTACACCATCGGAGATGTGGTGGCCAGGTACAAAAGGATGAAAGGCTTGAACGTCCTTCACCCCATGGGTTGGGACGCCTTTGGTCTCCCCGCTGAAAATGCGGCCATAGAAAACAATACTCATCCCGCAGCCTGGACCTACGCCAACATTGGGAACATGAAAGCCCAGCTGAAGCGGATGGGCTTCAGCTATGACTGGGATCGGGAGCTGGCCACCTGTGATCCGGAATACTATCGGTGGGAGCAGCTTGTTTTTGTCAGGATGCTTGAAAAGGGCCTGGCTTACAAGAAGAGAACCTTTGTGAACTGGTGCGAGAGCTGCCAGACCGTGCTGGCCAAGGAGCAGGTGGAGAACGGGTGCTGCTGGAGGCATACGGACCGGGAAGTCACCCTCAAGGAAATGGACAGCTGGTTTTTCAAGATCACCGATTACGCGGAAGAGATCCTCGATCACTGCGACAAGCTGCCCGGGTGGCCGGAGCGCGTGCTCACCATGCAGAAGAACTGGATCGGAAAGAGTTTCGGCGCCATCATTCGTTTTCCAGTCGTGGACGGGGATGAGGTGATCGAAGTCTACACGACAAGACAGGATACGGTTTATGGGGCCACGTTCCTGTGTTTCGCCCCGGAGCACCCGATGCTCAAGGATCTCGTCAAGGGGCAGCCCCGGGAGCGGGAGGTGATGGCCTTTATTGAGAAAACGCTCAAGGTGGACAGCTTCATCCGGACGGCTGATTTTACGGTAAAGGAGGGTGTGTTCACCGGCAGATACTGCCTCAACCCTGTGACGGAGGAGCGGATCCCTATTTTTGTGGCCAACTTCGTTCTCTTTGACTACGGCACAGGGGCGATCATGGCGGTGCCGACCCATGACCAGAGGGATTTCGAATTTGCCGCCAAGTACAACCTGCGCCTCCGCGTGGTGATACGACCTCCGGACAAGGACCTTCGGGAAGAGACGATGACCGAAGCCTACGAGGGAGAAGGGATCCTGGTCAACTCCGGTCCTTTTGACGGCAGGAAGAACCTCGATGCCCTGGATCATGTCGCCGCGTATCTGGAGTCCAAGGGGCTCGGCCACAAGACGGTCAATTTCAGGCTGAGGGATTGGAACATTTCGAGACAGAGATACTGGGGCGCACCTATCCCCGTCATCTATTGCGATGCTTGCGGGACGGTCCCCGTCCCTGAAGAAGACTTGCCTGTGGTTCTCCCCCTGGATCTGGCGATGCGGCCGAACGGCGCATCCCCGCTCCCCTTCGAGCCGTCCTTTTACAAGACCGCCTGCCCGAAGTGCGGAGGAGAGGCGAGAAGGGAAACCGACACCATGGACACCTTCGTGGAATCCTCCTGGTACTTCGAGCGATACGCATGCCCGAACTATGACCTGGGACCCATCGACCGCGAGAAAGTGGCGTACTGGATGCCTGTGGATCAATACATCGGGGGCATTGAACACGCGATCCTCCATCTTCTCTACTCGAGGTTTTACACCCGCGTGCTTCGCGACTTCGGCGAACTGAGCTACAGCGAGCCTTTCACCAATCTTCTCACCCAGGGCATGGTGTGCAAAGAGACGCAGGAGTGCCCCAACCATCGCTACCTGTATCCGAAAGACGTGAAGGAGGGCCGATGCGGCCATTGCGGTTCCCCGGTCACGGTGGGCCCAACCGTGAAGATGTCCAAGTCCAAAAGAAACGTGGTGGACCCTGAAGACCTGATCAGCCGCTACGGGGCGGACACCTTGAGGATGTTCTGCCTCTTTGCCTCCCCTCCGGAAAAAGACCTGGAGTGGAGCGATCAGGGCGTGGAGGGATCTTCCCGTTTCCTGAACCGTGTCTGGCGGCTCGTGGATGAGAATCTCGGAGAGGTTCGGAATGCTCGACCCTATGGCGGCGGGGAGGGCCTTTCGGAGGACCTGAGGAATCTTGACCGCAAAACGCACCAGACCATCAAGAAGGTGAGCAGCGACATCGAAGATCGCTTTCACTTCAACACGGCGGTCAGTGCGATCATGGAACTGGTAAACGAGGTGAACCGCACCCTGGCATCAAATGCGGTCAAGGATCCCTTGTTCTGGTCCGTTGTCAAGGAAGCCGTGGAAACCACCATCGTGCTCCTCTTCCCGGTCGTTCCACACATAACCGAGGAGCTGTGGGAGATGCTCGGTCATGAGGGAAGCCTCCTGCTCGTGCCTTGGCCTGCCTATCGGGTCGAGGCTCTGACCGTGGAGAAGAGACTCGTAGTGATCCAGGTGAACGGAAAGGTGAGGGACAGGATGGAGGTGCCGGCATCCTATGGCGAAAAAGAGATCGAGGCTGAAGCGCTGAGGAGCGAAAGGGTCCAAGGCTTTGTGGCCGGAAAAACGTTGAAGCGTGTGATCGTGATCGGGCAAAAGCTCGTCAACATCGTTGTGTGAGATTCTTTGATGAAAAAAGCTGCCTCCTGTTCGGCCGTATTGTTGATTCTCCTTCTTTCCACTGCGGGTTGCGGGTATCAGTTTCGCACTTTGGGAGAGCCCGTGGGCATCAGTATCGAGAGCCTGGCGATCCCGTTGTTCAGCAGCACCTCCTCGGAGATCGGATTTGAGGCGGATTTTACCAGGGTTATCAGAGATGAATTTGTCAGCCATGCCAAGGTTCCCCTTGTCCCGGAGGAAAGGGCTGAAAAAGTGATCCTGGGCAGGATCTACGAAATCAGAGCGGATCCTCTGACCTACACATCGAGAAACGTGACGGTAAGCGGGCAAGTGGGGAGCTACGAAGTGACGCAAAGCAGAACGCTGACCCTGAAGCTTGACGCCCAGCTGGTCGATCGAAGGGAGGGAAAGGTGATCTGGAGGGAGGAGGCCATGATGGGCTCCGCCAACTTCAGCGTGGACCCGGATCCCATGGTGACCCGGTACAACCAGAGAGCGGCCCTGAAGAGCATTGCCGCCAGCCTTGCCAAGATGATCTACCTGAAAACCATGGAAAGATTCTGATGCCTGTCGATCGGCTGCCGGAAGAGGTGTTGAAGGCCCTGGAGAAGAGACGGCTTTCCCCGGTCTATCTTTTTCACGGTCCCGGTGAATTCCGGATGGAAAAGCTTCTCGACCAGGTCAAGGCTTCCTTGATTCCCGAGGGAGTGAAGGATTTCAATCTTGAAATTCTTTACGGCGGAGAAGACAAACCGGACGGGATCCTTGAGCGTGCCCGGTCCTTTCCGTTTATGGCCGATCACCGCCTGATCATCGTTCGCAGAACCGAAGCGTTCAGCCCGGATGAACTTGGGAAGTTCCTCCCCTATTTTGAAGAACCTTCCGCCTCCACGTGCCTGATCTTCGTGGCTTCCAAGACGGATTTCAACAAGCCTTT
>JAWOJI010000186.1:0-2943 GCA_046481735.1 Desulfatiglandales bacterium
ATGTGGCGCCACCGTTATCAGCCGCTGTGGCGGGAGGCGGAGGGGTGCCTGCTTGTTCTGTTCCAGCCTCAAACAGGGCGTTTGTATGGACTTCCTCCGGTAGGACAAGGGAACAAAGAAAGCGCCCTGGCCATGCTGTGCGCGGAGATCGGCCACATTTACGAGGAGATTCGTGTATGCCGTGTGCCCGAGAATTTCGTGAAGGCGCACGTGGATTCGTCTCTTTACACGTGCTTGCCTGATCGGGACAACAGTGACTACGTGTATCTGACCCATGACCTTGTCCATCTTTCGGGAAACAAGTACCATCGCAAGAAGAACCATTTCCATCAGTTCATGAAAAAATATGACTATGAGTACCGTGCTCTGGACATCAATCTTGTGGAATGCGTGTTGAGCATGCAAGAAACCTGGTGTCAAATGCGGGAATGCACGTCCGATCCCGGGCTCCTGGCAGAGGATTACGCTGTCCGTGAAGCCCTGATGCGCTTTGAAGAGCTTGATTATGCGGGAGGCGTCATCCTGATGAATTCTCGTGTTGAGGCCTTTTCCATGGGGGAGGCCTTGAACCCGGACACGGCAGTGATCCACGTGGAGAAGGCGAATCCGAGCATCGTCGGGCTTTACACAGCCATGAACCAGCTCTTCTGCAAGGAAACCTGGTCTGCTTTTCCCTACATCAACAGGGAGCAGGACATGGGGGTTGAGGGGTTGAGAAAGGCCAAGGAGTCCTATTATCCGCACCATATGGTGAACAAGTACACGGTCATGCCCAAAAGGTGAAGAAGAAGACAGTATGAAAGAAGACAAGACACAGAATACAGGAGACAGGAGAAGAGAAGAGAAGAAGGGAATGATGGAATGTGGGAATAATGAAAACACAGACAATCGGGACAAGGACACTCCTCTCCTGACAACGCACTGCTGATAACAACCACCCACACGGACTGCGGACAAACAACTATGGACAACATGCGATCGGCAACCAGGAACTTGCGGCCAATTCATGACACATACTTCAGCGCTATTGCAAAAGAGCTGAATCTGAAGACCGACCAGGTGGCGGCGACGGCGGCCCTTCTTTTGGAGGAAGCCTCTGTTCCCTTTATTGCAAGGTACAGAAAGGAAGCGACCGGATCTCTAGACGAAGTGGCCGTCGGCGCTATAAGGGATCGGCTCAGCCAAATGGAGGAACTGGACAAGCGAAGAGAAAGTATTCTCAGGTCTCTTCATGAAAGGAACCTTCTCACTGAAGAATTGAAGGAGAAAATCCGGGCCGCTGAGACCATGAGTGTTCTTGAGGATGTGTACCTCCCGTATCGGCCGAAGCGCAGGACCAGGGCCACCATAGCTCGGGAGAAAGGTCTTGAGCCTCTGGCTGCAACGATCTTTGCACAGAGTGCACAGACCGATCCTCTGAAGGAGTCGGCCTCTTTCGTGAACCTGGAAAAGGGCGTCCCTTGCTCGGAGGATGCCCTGGCAGGCGCTCGGGACATCATCGCGGAATGGGTGAGTGAAGACCAAAAGGCAAGAGAAAAGATCCGTGCCCTTTACCTGGAAAAGGGCATGTTTTCATCCCGGGTGGTCAAGGGCAAAGAAGAGGGCAGCTCGAAATACAGGGATTATTTCAATTGGGAGGAGGCGCTGGCCACCGTGCCTTCCCACCGAATGCTTGCCGTCCGGCGAGGGGAAAAGGAGGGCTTTCTCAGCCTGCGCGTGGACCCGCCCGAAGAGGAAGCCCTGCTGATCCTTAGAAGTCTCTTTATCAGAGGCGATAGCCCTGCCTCGGATGTTGTGAAGATTGCGGTCGAAGAGGGTTACAAGCGGTTGCTGGCTCCTTCCATGGAAACGGAGATGCGCACGTTTGCCAAGGATCGGGCTGACGGAGAAGCCATCAAGATTTTTGCAGACAATCTTAGAGAACTGCTTCTTGCCCCTCCTCTGGGGCAAAAGAGATTGATCGCCGTTGACCCCGGCATCCGGACAGGGTGTAAAGTGGTTTGCCTGGACCGGCAGGGAAAACTCCTCCACACAGAGACCATCTATCCTTTTGATTCTGAAAAAAGGCGTTCCGAAGCTGCGGAGAAGTTCCTTACCCTGTGCGAAACCTTCAAAGCCGAGGCCGTGGCTGTCGGGAATGGAACCGGAGGCAGGGAGATGGAGGCTTTTGCAAGAAATCTCGCTTTGCCTGGGAAAATTCCCGTGATCATGGTCAACGAAAGCGGTGCATCCGTTTACTCGGCTTCTGAGGCGGCAAGGAAGGAGTTCCCCGATCTTGACCTAACCTACAGGGGCGCTGTGTCCATCGGCAGAAGGCTGATGGATCCGCTTGCCGAATTGGTGAAGATCGATCCCAAGTCCATTGGCGTGGGCCAGTATCAGCATGACGTGAACCAGCACGCGCTCAAGAAAACCCTCGACGATGTGGTTGTAAGCTGCGTCAACGCCGTGGGTGTGGAAGTCAACACGGCCAGCGAGGAGATCCTTACCTATGTCTCAGGACTGGGACCCCAGCTTGCCAGAAACATCATTCTCATAAGGAACGAAAAGGGTCCGTTTCCGACCCGAGAATCGCTCAAGGAAGTCCCCCGGTTGGGCGCCAAGGCATTCGAGCAAGCGGCCGGCTTTTTGCGCATCCGCAACGGGCTGAACCCCCTGGACAAAAGTGCCGTCCATCCCGAGTCCTATCCTGTCGTGGAGGCCATGGCCAAGGATGTCGGTTGCACGGTGGGAGACTTGATCGAGCATGCATCATTCAGGGAAAAGATTGAGGTGGAGAGATATGTGACGGACAAAGTCGGTATGCCGACCCTGAAGGATATTGTCGCCGAACTGACCAAGCCCGGCCGGGATCCGAGAAAGCATTTCGAGAACGTGGAATTTGCTGAAGGGGTCAAGGATATTTCGGATCTGCGCCCCGGGATGACCCTGCAGGGTGTGGTG
>JAWOJI010000225.1:0-3864 GCA_046481735.1 Desulfatiglandales bacterium
GAACTGTGCTCTTGCGGCAAAGGTTCCATTGATCTGGCCATCCTAGATATGGTCATGCCCGACATGGGTGGCGAGGCCCTGTACGAAAAGCTAAAGGAGATCCATCCCCACGTGAAGACGCTGCTTTCAAGCGGTTACAGCATAGACGGCCAGGCCATGGAGATCATGAAGAAGGGCTGCAACGGGTTTATCCAGAAGCCTTTCGGTCTCGCGGATTTGTCTGCAAAGGTGAGGAACATCTTGGACGGCGGCGCATCCTAGCGCATCGGTTGGTTCCCTTCCCTGTAAAGATCTTGTCCGATCTTCCTGAAATCACGGACACTCTTCACTCATTTCAGCTGCTTCACTCAGAACCGGGAGGCTCGAAGGGTTCACCACCTTTTTACTGGGGCGGCGCTGCCGCGACACCCGCGCCATGGAGAACTGGTGTTTTGGCAGGATTCTTCTCCACCCCCATCACGCCTCGTCCGAAAAGGTCGAGAAAAACTTCCACGATCTCCGGGTCGAATTGCCTCCCCGCGTTATCCCGGATGATGGCCAAAGCTTTATCCTCCGGCATCTTGCTTCGGTACGATCGGTCGGAAGTGAGAGCGTCATAGGTGTCCGCGACTGCGACTATCCTCGCCAGATAGGGGATTTCCTCTTTGACCCGACCTTCCGGATACCCCCCGCCGTCCCATCGTTCATGGTGATGCCTGATCACGCCCTGCTCCTGAGACCACATTCCGAAGTGGCCGACAATGTTGCTCCCAATAAGGGGGTGCTTCTTGATAAACTCGAATTCCTCTCCTGTGAGCTTCCCGGGCTTGAGCAGAATGCAGTCAGGGATCCCGATCTTGCCGATATCATGCAGGTACCCTGCCACGTGAAGGATATCCAGTTCTTCCTGCGAGCGCCCGATGGACCTCGCAATAGTTTCGGCGTATTCCGTCACTCGGGCGGAATGCTGCTTTGTGTAAGAGTCCCGCGCTTCAAGGGTTTCTACAAAGGCGTAAAGGATGGAGAACAGATTCTCGTAGAGGTTTTCGTAGAGGGCGAAATTTTCGATGGAAGAAGAAGCCTTTTCCAGAAGGAAGTTGAGATAGAAAAGATCGCTTTCCCTAAGGTGCCTGTTCCCGTTTTGTGCTTTTAGGACAAGGGCCCCGAAAATGCTGGAACGGATCTTGAGAGGCGCCGCAATGAGGGTTCCCTTCCCTTTTTCTCCCTTCACCAAGAGAGGGATCCCTTCCGCAGTCATTCGTTTCAGGATCTCATTCTCCAATTGTGGAGCCTTTGCAATACCCATTTCTTTTTCCCCGTAGAAAGACGCCATCACTGCAGGCTCTTTCATCTCCCGGTCCAGAAGACAGAAATGGGCTTCATCACAGGAAGTGACCTCTCCGCAGAGATTCACCAGGGTGTTAAAAAGCTCTCTGCTCCCTGCGGGCCGATCCAGGGTTCGGAGGATAAGGTTCACCTTCTCCAGTTCCCCGATCTTTTTGTGCAGTTCCTGATTCAACTCGATGATTCGTTCTTTCCCTTTGACCTCCTCCTTGAGCAGGACATTTTCGACAAAGAGGGCTTGCTGCCTCATCGTCCTCTCGATGATCATTTCAAGTTGGTCCATTTTCACCGGTTTCACCAGGAAGTCGACGACACCGTTCTTAAGCGTTCGGATCGCTGCATCCATGGAAGGATGCCCCGTCATCACCACCACGGGAATGGTATTGTCGAGGGCCTGGATTCTTTCCGTCAACTCCAGCCCGTCCATTCCCGGCATGGAAATGTCCGTGAAACAGCAGTCGATATTTTCCCTGGCGATGATTTGAAGCGCCTCGAAACCGTCTCCCGCCGTCAGGACCTTGTATCGATCACCATGCTCAAGGAACTCCTGAATGATGCTTCTGATGGGTTCTTCATCGTCCACGACAAGGATTTTCAGTTTTTGCTCCATCAGGTATTCTTCCTCTTCAAGACTTTTGCCTCCAACATTTCACTCCCGTCCATCTATGCAAGATTCTTGCCGATTTTGCCTGAACCTCTCTTGTTTTGAAATAGTTGCAAGAGAATCAAGACCTTCCGCGATCTTCCCACCCTGCTCGGAATCCGGCGTAGATTGGCGCTCACCGACAGAATTCGGCGCCTTGCGCCTAGAAATGAAGGCGCCACACCACCGTGTTCAGCTTCAGGCAATCGGTAAGGCGGGCGTCCCCGGGGAACATCCATGCAAGGTCAATCCCAGAAGTGACTGTGAAGCCTCGCCGCCCGCCTTTGCCACCCGGTGTTTGCACAGCCTCCTTGCATGATCTTCGTTTTGCAGTTGTGAGAGAGATCCCCATGCCTGATGCTCATGAGGTTTTCAAAAAACTAAACTGTTACCTTTTTTCTAAAGTTCTCATTCCCTGCCGCCGATAAGGGTATCGAGGTAAATGGATGGTCATCGATTCCTACAAGGTGAAGAATGTGTTGAGGGTCTACGGGGACCAACTCCGGCAGGGAAAAGCGGTGCGAAAGACCGGGGAATGTTCCGAGCCGAGCGCGGACCGGGTCGACATCCCGGGCGGCGCCAAGCGGAGGGCGCTCATCGAGAGGATCGCAGCCACAATCGTGGACAGGATTCTTGAGGAAGGTCCCGGCAACGATATGGAGAAGAGATTGTTCCAGAAGCTCCAGGAGGAGTATGGTGCATCACTGGCCGTCTCGCCCGAAGGCTCCCAGGGATTGTTGTTCAAAGTCATCGACGGCAAAGGGGAGTCTCTTCATTCCCTTTGCATCGAGGATGCCAACTTCCTGACCCAGAAGCTCAAAGAGATTACCACGGAAACCGTGGACAAGAACCTCTTTTCGACAAGGCGATCAAACAATGAAGATCGATGACAAGATCCTGAGCTGGGGAGTGGCCGGGAACATGTGCGGGTTCTGCCCTGGAGCTGCGGACGGGCATTCCTCCCTTCCTGAAGCGAGAGCTGAAAAGGTGGCTCTCCTGAGAGAGAAGATCGAATCCGGCGCCTACGAGGTGAACTCCGGGGCCGTAGCCGACAGGCTCGTGGACGCTTTTATCGAAGACCTGCTGTAAACCACTGCTTTCTCTTTCCTCCCACCCGGCAACCCTTATTCCAGGCCGACGTCTGACGTCGGCCCCTGTTTTTCCGTTTGGATCACTTTGGCAGGCAAAAAGGATTTCGATGGACTTTAGAGGTTTCCGTCAAGGACCGCGCGGATCCTGCAAGCGACCTGCGAGAGGCTCAAGGGTTTCATGAGGACAGATCGCACACCGAGACTTCGAAGCTCCTCACCATCGAGGATCTCGCCCAGGCCGGAACATAATAGGAGAGGCAATCCGGGCCTGATCCGCTTCACCTCCCCGGCCAGATGGATTCCGGTCATCCCGGGCATGGTCAGGTCTGTGAGCACCATATCGAACCGGTGTGGACTGCCCAGGAAGGTCTCCAGAGCTTCCGCACTGCTTGGGGCAGAAACCACGGTGTACCCAAGCTCGCTGAGCATCTGTTCCAGAGTTTCCCGAATGTCCTTCTCGTCATCGACGAGGAGAATGCTTTCCGATCCTCGGGGAAGGGACGCCGTCTCCGGCCGGTGTGCTGAAGCGCCGATTCGCATCCTGGGAAGGAAAACGTCGAAGATCACGGTTTGCCCCGGAATCCTGGTCACCACAGCCTTGCCGCCATGCTGCTCGACGATGCTGTGGATCAGGGCGATATCCGCCCCCTGCCCGGGCCCGTCCTTTGCAGCAACGAACCCCGTCCCCTCCTGTTTCACGGTCAGATTCACGTAAGGGCCTTCAGGGAGGGAAGCGAGGGGACCGATTTCCTGAGCGCCCCTTTCTGTAGCGTTCAGGCTCACTGCCAGCAGGCCGCCCGTCCCCGC
>JAWOJI010000274.1:0-3691 GCA_046481735.1 Desulfatiglandales bacterium
AGCTTCAATCCCTCCCGCAAGAGCGTCAAGGAAAAGAGGATCAGGCACAAACCGAGGCCTCTCATGATCCAGAGATAGACCGGTCCTCTCAGGAATGAGCGCGATCTTTCCGTCAATAGAGCCAGGCCCACCTTGGAACCCACCAGGAAAAGCAGAAAGCTGCAGAAGAACGACGCGGCCGAAACCATGCCCTGATCCAATGCCCTGAGGAAAATCGGCCCGCCTACGGTCATATAAAACACATAGGGATGCGGATTCAGGGCGTTGGTGAGTATCCCCTTTCTCAGGGAGTTGGAACCGGCTTCGGTCCCTTCAATGTGCACCCCCTTGAGCCTCAAACCTTCATAGCCCAGGTAGAGAATAAAGAGCCCCCCGCACATCGAGATGACGCCCAACAGAACCTTCATGGCAGAGAGCTTGGCGAGGATGAAGAGCGAGATAAGCAAAATCGGGACATCGGTGAGAAGCGGCGCAGCTGAAACCTTTATGCCGTCCTTGATGCTGTGCCGGAGAGTTTCTGAAATCACGAGCACCAGCAGCGGCCCCGGCGCAAATCCCGCAGCTAGCCCCAGCAGAGTGCCCTTCCCGAGGTATTCGATCATGCCATGCCCCCTCTTGCCGAAAAACCGGTTTAACGGGAACCCGAAATCACTTTACTCCGGTCTCCCAACCTCCCTACCAAGATTTAGATCCGCGAGCATGCGGCGTATCAGGCGGATATGCTTGTACTCTTCATCCTTGAGTTTCTCGAGCACGCGCCGAATCGTGCTCGAAGAGCGTTGGGCCAGAAGCTTGCCATAGAATTCATGGGCTTCCATCTCCTTTTCAAGGGCCGCTTCCAAAATGCCGCTCACCGTTGTCAAATCGCGCTTCTTTGCCATCTTTCTCCCCCTTGTCATTTTGCCGGAGTCTTCATCGGGGCCCTCCCTTGGCAAGGTCCTCTTCCTTTTTGAAGCGCTTGATGAGCTTTGGGAGGAAGAGGGAGAAGGCGAAGAGGGCTATGGAAAAGAAAACCCGGAAGGAGATCAATTCCCCCCAGTTCCCCGAAACCCAGACATCCCTCAGCGTGCCGATGAAAAAGGTGAAAATAAAGGTTCCCACGATAATGCCCAGGCCCGTGCCTAAGAAGTAGTCCCAGAACCGGACCTTCGTAATGCCCATCCCGAAATTCATTGGCGTGAAGGGGAAGTAAACAAGACGAAGATAGAGCACCGTGGCAAATCCGTTTCGTTCGATGGCATCGTCATATTTCTTCAAGCGGTCCCCGATGAGCGAAGCGGCGAATTCCCTTCCCAGGGTGCGGGCGATGATAAAGGCTGCGCTCGAACCGGCCATGGCCCCGATCCACACATAAAGAAAGCCCCAGTAAGGGCCGAAAATCGCCGCCCCCAACCCCGTCAGGAGGGTGCCGGGCACAAAGAGGCACACCCCGACAGCATAGACCCCCATGAAAGCGATGGGCGCCCAGATGCCGGCCCTCTCCAGGAGTCCTCCAAGGGCATCTCTCGTAAGAAGGTCTTTTACGGGCGTAAACCGCACCAGATAGACGGCTGCAATAATGAAAGCCACAAAGGCGAGGGCTTTGAGGACGCCCGCTTTGCTGCTTTTTTTCGGCGCTGCACTTTGAGTTTCTTTCACTTTCCTTCTCCTTATGTCCTGAACTCAGGCGCTGATGGCGCCTCCTCAAGTGAACCCTGCGCCGGCAGTGCAGGTGTAACAATGATCCGCAACCGCAATGGGACTGCCCGGGGGCGGTGGCCCGGGCATTTCGCTTACATGCATCTTGCCTTTGCCCATGGGCAGTCCCCTGGCAAGATTGAAGTCGCAGTCATAGAAATACCCGTCCCATGAAACGGAAACCCAGGACCGGCACATGAGCCCTTCAACTGCGCAAGGGTTAAAACCGGCGGCAAGGCGTTCCATGTAAGGTCCAAGGTTCCCTGATTCCTCGAGCCACGCGCGGAACCTTCCCAAGGGCACATTGGCGAAGGCATAGAGATTGTTGAAAACAATTCCCCACTTCTTCAGGAGCACCTCGCGAAATCTCTTGGCCGCTTTGTCTTGAGGTGAAGGCAGGTAGGCTCCGGCAGGGTTGCTTACCAGGTCAAGTTCCAGGCCTGTGCCTTGGCGCCCGTAGCCCATGCTGTTGAGCTTGCGGAGCGTCTCAATGCTCCGGTTGAAAATGCCGCTTCCTCTCTGGGCGTCGACTTGGGCCTCGTTCAAAGAAGGAAAGGAGGCAATAATGACCGCCCCTTTGTCTTTCAAAAGATCCACCAAGGGCGCCCTGTCCTCTTCGGTTATGGCGCTCAAATTCGAACGGAACATGAGCCTGGGCGTAAGCGGGGAGAGCCCTTCAATAAGCTTCTCGATGTTGGGATTCAGCTCCGGCGCCCCCCCCGTGATATCGATGGCCTCAAATCCGCTTCTTGCCGCATAAGCGATTACGGCTTCCGCTGTCTCGGAATCCATGTTTTCCTTTTGGCCGGGGCCTGCGCTCAAGTGACAATGGCGGCAAACCTGGTTACAGCGAAGTCCCACATTGATCTGAAGAATCGTCGTCTTGTCCCGCTCCAAACAGAGGCCATGCTTCAAAAGGGTTTGGCGGAAAGTCTCCGGCTGCTTTTCGGCTTCGGCCCCTTCCTGCAAAACTTTCCCGGCATTCATGGCCCGATACCTCCTTTACATAGAGAGCTTTTGGGCGATGTTGCGCATTTGAACCCCGTGCACGAGGGATGCGCCTCCCCGGATTGCCGTTACAACGTGGACCGCCTCCGTCATTTCCGCCAGGTTCGATCCCTTCTCCAGGCAAGCCCGGCTGAAGGCGTCGATGCAGTAGGGGCACTGAACGGCATGGGCAACGGATAGCGCGATCAATGCTTTCTCACGCTCCGTTAAGGCGCCTTCGGCAAAAACGGCGTTGTAGTAGTCAAAAAACTTCTGCGCCAGTTCCGGCGCCTGTTGGCCGATGTCCGGGAATTTAGGTAAGTCTTCGGGCTTGTAATAGGTCTCCATCGTAAACCTCCTTCAGCTTTTCCATTTTCTGAGCTTCTTCACCGCATCGGGTCCCCAGGTTCCGGCTTCATAGGGCAGAAGCATTTGCCCGCGGTTGGCGCACGTTTCGCACTCCTCCAGGACCGGGGTGAGGAAGGACCAGCAAAGCTCCACGCCGTCCTGGCGCCAGAAGAGCATGTGGTCTCCGATCATCACATCAAGGAGGACCTTTTCGTAAGCGTCCAGGGCCGGCCCCTCGTATCCCTGATGATAATGGAAGTCCATGGTCACAGACCGCAGGCAGACCTTCGGCCCCGGATTCTTGGTTTGAAAGGTTAGGGTGATTTTCTCTTCCGGATAGATCCCGAGGATCAGGCGGTTGGCCCGGATGTCCTCCCCCAGGATCTGGCGAAACATGGAGTGGGGGACTTCCTTGAAGTGAATCACGATTTCCGTCCTCTTTTCCGCCATTCGCTTGCCGGAGCAGAGGTAAAAGGGGACCCCCTGCCACCGCCAGTTGTCCATAAAGATCTTCATCATGGCAAAGGTCGGGGTGAGGGAGTTTGGGTCGACGTTTTGCTCTTCTCGGTAGGGCGGGACAGCCTTGCCGGCGATCTGTCCGGGACCGTACTGTCCGAGGACAAGGTACTCCTGCAGCTTGTCTACAGGGAAAGGCCTGAGAGACCGGTACAGTTTCGCC
>JAWOJI010000393.1:0-4776 GCA_046481735.1 Desulfatiglandales bacterium
TCACCGTTGAGGACTTCTCCAAGCTTGACCTTCGGGTGGGCGTCGTTCGTGAGGCCGGTCTGGTTGAAGGGGCGGACAGGTTGGTAAGGTTGGGTGTGGACATTGGCGAAGGCCGCATCCGCCAGGTCTTTGCAGGAATCCGTTCGGCTTACCCTGATCCGGGCAAATTGGTTGGCAAAAGGGTCATGGTGGTGGCGAACTTGAAACCGCGCAGGATGAAGTTCGGCATTTCCGAAGGCATGATCCTAGCCGGCGCAGGGGAGGAACGCGTTGGTGTTGCCACCTTTGACGGAGACCTGCTTCCGGGAGACAAAGTGGCCTGATTACCGCGAAGCGCTCGCGCTGACGATGTTCCTTTCCCCCGGTTTCTTGAAGGCGTGCATTTCTTTCTCCCTGTTCCATCCCGTTCATCCACATCTCTGGACCGGATGTACAGGAGGGGGAGGAGAGACAAGGTTCCCAGGGCAAAGCGCATCCCGTTAAAAAGAAAAGGCCCCACATAGTCCATGCCGATCCGCTGGGCGACGAATGCGAAACCCCAGATGACTGCGGCGAGACAAAGAACCAGATCGGATTGGAGGTTTTCTTTTTTCAAGTGCACGAGGGAAAGGTGGATTGTTGTGGAGAGGAAACCGCTAGGTCAGGGGAGGGGCGCCCAGAATGGACAAGCCCACCAGGTAGTGATCCTTGAAGCGGCCTGAAGCGTCCTTTGTGATGTGGCAAATCCGGGTGGTCAGGTAGTCGGCCGGCTTCGATGCATCATCCAGGGAATACTTCATGTTCCACGTCTGCCCGACTTTCAATTGACTCAAAAGCTCGGAGTCCTTTTTCACCAGAACGCACATCCCCTGAGCCGAAAGATCCCAGATTCGGAACTGATAGATGAGTTCCATTCCCTCCACGATGAATTCAACACTGAAGTACCGGTCGACCCGCTCTCGAGGTTCTGCCCTTCTTTCCGCGGCCATTGCGCCTGTGTGTTGTGTTTCACCGCTCATGAAAACGGGCCTTCCGTCCTGTAAGTTCAAAGCCCTGCCAATATTCTTCTCAAAGCCTCGCGATCTTGTTCCGAGATTTCCACGACACAAATGCCGATTCCGAAGGCGGCCTCATCTTCAGCCATGCAGTATGCCTCGGCCCGCACCACGCGACCGGAAACCCCTAACGCGCCGCCCTTGCCCGGAACAATGGACATGCGGTATCTTTCGTTCAATCTCAAGGGCTCTTCGCAAAACACGAAAAGCCCTTCCACAGTCACGTTTCTGATTTCCCCCTCTATGGTTCCGTGTTCCGCAACAATGCTGATCGGCCAGTTGACTTCCTTCCTGGGATGTTTCCTTCTTTCTTCCTCACCGCCCAAGATGCTCCTCCCGGGGTTATGGATACTGTACCGAGGCGCCGGCGTCATGCAGCCTGTCGGTCGGCCTGAACCTTTCGACCCATCCTTGCCGCATCGGAACAGGAATTCCTGCTTTCTGACGGGGTAAAACCTTCATAATTTTATTCAATTTTAACTTATAAGTCAATATTAAAAACAAGACACGCAAAAAGTTGTTAAGTTCAGCCGACCTTTTCCTTTAATCTGTTTTCCCTCCGGACTCCCGCAAATGCAAATCGAAGGTTTCACGGGCTTTCCCATCCTACTCTTCATCCTCGTCGTCGAAATTGTAATCCTCCTCCTCTTCGTATTCATCATCGACATCTTCAAGGACTTCGTAGGTCGTGATTTGAATGCGTTTCGTTCCATCTCGATCTTCCCTCACCAGTCCTGTGACCTCCACGTCCTCATCCAGGAAATCAAACAACTCCTCCCCAAGCTTGTTCATCTCCACGAGGTAATCGTCATCCTCCGTGGAAATGCTGATAGCGACCACATTGTCCTCGTTGTCCCATTCGCTCGGAACCACATATCCGACGATGGTTTCTTCTTTCCCGGTTTTATCCTTTTTCATCTCCATTCATCCTTTCGTCCCATGGTAAGCCCAGACATCGGTCTGATTGGTGAGCATATAACAAGGCGGCCCTTTTCCTAAAGAATTTTTCTAAAGCCCTTGGATACGTAAGAAGAGAAAGGGTTGACACGCAGGAGGATATTGATATAAGAAACGTCATAGGGCGCAGTCAAGCACCGCAGATAAGCAAACAGAGACTCAATCCATATCTGAACAACAAATTCGAAAATGATTCTTGCTAGTGGGGTGAGTGGAGGGATTTGAACCCTCGGCCTCTGGGGCCACAACCCAGTGCTCTATCCAATTGAGCTACACCCACCGTCTGTGGAAGAAATCTAGCACAGTTTTTCCATTTTGCAACAAAAAGTTACTCAACTCGAGGATAGAATTCCGTGCCCCAGAGCGAAAAAAAAGAGTGGTATCAGAAAATCCCGTCCGTGGATCGCCTTCTCAACACTCCCTCCCTCCGAAGGCTCTCGTCGCGTTATCCGAGGCCCCTTGTCTTGAAAGCCATCCACCAAGTCTTGGAAGAGATCCGTCAGGACATCAGGGCCGACAAAGAATTGGACGGCCTTTCCAGCCTGAGTCTGGAAAAGGTCTCGGAACGGATCGGCAAGAAAGTGGAATCCCTGGACCGACCCAGCCTGAGACCTGTCGTAAATGCGACAGGGGTTGTGGTCCACACCAACCTTGGCAGATCGTTGTTGGCTGAAAGGGTGCTCCGGAACTTCCGGTCTCTGGCGGGAGGTTACAGCAATCTGGAGTTCGACTTGAACCGGGGAGAAAGGGGAAGCCGCTACGTCCATGTGGAGGGGATCCTCAAAGAGATCACTGGGACGGAAGCGGCCATGGTGGTGAACAACAATGCCGCAGCCGTTCTTCTCGCCCTGGACACGCTGGCCAGGGGCCGGGAGGTCATCGTTTCCCGTGGTCAACTGGTTGAGATCGGCGGATCTTTCCGGGTCCCGGACGTGATGAAAAAAAGCGGTGCAAGAATGGTGGAAGTGGGAACAACCAATAAAACACACCTGCGGGACTACGCAAACGCCATCGGCCCTGACACGGGCCTGCTCCTGAGGGTTCATCAGAGCAATTTTCAGATCGTCGGATTCACCGAGCAGGTGGATACGTCCGCACTTGTGGATCTCGGTCGAAAGCACGGCATTCCTGTCATGGAGGATCTCGGAAGCGGGTGCTTCCTGGATTTCTCCAAGTTCGGCCTACTCAAAGAGCCGACAGTCCAAGAGGTGCTGTCTCAGGGCGTGGACGTGGTGACTTTCAGCGGCGACAAAATGCTGGGAGGCCCCCAGGCAGGAATCATTTTGGGCAGGGAGGACTTGATCGAGACCATCAGGAAAAACCAGATGACCCGGGCCCTTCGAATCGACAAGCTGACCCTTCTCGCCCTTGAAGAGACCCTGCGAATTTATCGGGACGAAGAGGCGGCCCTTCGTGAAATTCCCACCCTCAGGATGATCCTTCAGCCCAAAAGGTCTCTGAAGGTCAAAGCCCGGCGACTCCTAAGGTTCATCGGGAACGTGGATCAAGGAAACTTCGCGCTCGGCCTTGCCGACGGCGACTCCAAGGTCGGAGGCGGCGCCCTTCCCCTTCTTTCCATGCCTACCGCCCTCATTGCCCTGACGCCGGGCAAGCTCTCGGCCCACACCATGGAGTCCCGATTGAGAGCCTATGACCCGCCCATTATCGCAAGAGTTGAAAAGGAGCGGGTTCTGCTCGACGTGAGGACCATTCAGGACAAGGAACTCGTCACGGTAGCTCAGGCAATCCAGGCTTTGGCGACTTTCCAGGACCGCGTCCCGGCAGGCCTCCTCTAAGACGCAAACCTGGTCCATTACGTTGCGTTGTCTTTTTTCAGCTCCTCGTCTCTCAGGACTCTTCGCAGAACTTTCCCGACCACGGAGGTAGGGAGACTCTCGCGAAACTCGACGGCTTTCGGCCTCTTGTACCCGGCCATCTTGTCCTTGCAGAAATCGAGGATCTCCTGCTCGCCTGCGGAAGCCCCCGGCTTGAGCTGGATGAAGGCCTTGACCCCCTCCCCTGTGTGTGCATCGGGGACGCCCACTACCGCGGCCAGAGCCACCTTCGGATGGGTGTAAAGGACCTCCTCGATATCTCTTGGGTAGACATTGAAGCCCCCCACAATGATCATGTCTTTTTTGCGATCCGTGATGACCAGGAACCCTTCTTCGTCGATGTGGCCGATGTCCCCTGTGAGAAGGTATCTTTTCCCGTTGATTTCCTTGAAAGACGCTTGGTTGGCTTCAGGCTTGTTCCAGTACCCGAGCATGATGTTCGGTCCTGAGGCGGCAATTTCCCCGTCCCTGCCCTGTTGCAGCTCGTCCAGGCCGGTTTCCACATCCACGATTTTTACGTCCACATCCGGAAAAGGAAGCCCCACGGATCCGAGTTTCCTCTGCTCCAGATTGGTCGGATTGAGAGTGATAATCGGAGAGGTTTCGGTCATGCCGTAGCCTTCGAAAATCACCGACTTGGTCTTGTCTTCGAATTGCCGGATGACCTCTACGGGAAGTGGCGCAGCCCCGGAGCCGCAGGCCACAATAGAGGAGAGATCGAACTTTCCGGTCAGGGGATGGTTCACGACGGCCGAATAGATCGTAGGCACGGCCACGACCGCCGTGACCTTGTATTTCTCGATGGACCTCAACACTTCCGTGAAGGGCGGTTTTCCGGCCCTCGGGTCCGGAATGCAGACGACCCTGGAGGCACTGTAGCAACTCCACAACATGACCAGGGTGAGGCCGAAGCTGTGATACCAGGGCAGGACGACGATAAAGGTGTGGGC
>JAWOJI010000444.1:0-7225 GCA_046481735.1 Desulfatiglandales bacterium
TGAATCCGTGATCCGTGAAAAGGTGCCCCACGTTGAAGGCGTGATGATCCACTACGAGCCTCAGCCCCGAACCCATACCCGCATCGCGGTCCCTCTGGTGGATTCTTCAGAACGGGTGAGCGCTCACTTCGGCGAGTCCCCTTACTTTGCTCTGGTAACGGTCCGTCTGTCCGATCAATCCGTTGAAAAAAGGGTTCTGGTTGAAAACCCTTACAAGAACGTTGAGACCGCAAAAGGGATTCGTGTGGCGGAATGGCTTGTGGAACAGAATGTGGATCACGTTTTGATGAAGGAAGACCTGTCGCGAAAAGGCCCGGGGTATGTGCTGTCCAATGCAGGGGTGCAAACCACTGTAACGGCTGCCGGCACCCTCGAAGAGGCAATTATTGAAGCCCTTCCTGCCCAAAGAGGCCGGATCAAGGAGGAAGGGAACGAACGAGCCGCTGCAGAAAAAGAGGGATCTTGACGATGGAAAATGATCCGAACCAGGCACGGGAACTTCGGTCCGCAAAGAACAGTCTTGCCTTCTATAATTGCTTATGACGATACGGCCTTCGAACTCTGCTCCTTAGCAAAGGAAATCGCCTTGAAGGCTCGGCCTGCGTCAACATTGCCGCTGATTCCCATGTCCCAGAAAAGCTCAAGCGTTTCCCGCACCGGAAGATCGAGAACTTCTGCAGCCTCCCTCAGGCTAATATCTCCTCGCGCGTAATGATCCCCCAAATATTTCTCTGCCCCAAGCCTAAGGAATTTCCTCAGAGTGGTAGGCTCGTCGAGCCTCTCCTTTTTTATAGCGAACTTAACAGCTTCCAACAGATTGTCAGGCAATCTCAACGCTTTCGCCTTCATGACTTTTTCTCCATGGACACCCTTGCGACGGCGTATTCTTCACTGCTTATGAAGGGTCTTAGTGACTCGAGCATCATCAAGGCCTTGGATTGCCCGAGTCTGCCCACGTGGTAGAGGTAAAGGAGACAAGCTGTAGGGGTCAGATAAGGAATATCTGCTGACTCAAGCCTTTTCAAAAACCTCCTATCATCACTGGCTACCGCATCATAGGTCCCTGATAGATAAACCGCCACGACCTCTTCTTCACCTTTTGTGGCAGACATAAGCGATTGTTTTTTTCTTTTGGCCTCAACAACATGTAACGCCTTTTTGCGCAGATTTTCTTCAATGATTAAACCATCCTGGTAGCCCTTCTTTTTCGCTTCATCTACGGTTTCTTTTTTCACGAGTGCAGGGATAGCGACCTCCATGTTTGAAAGGATAGCCTCTTTGGCCCCGGCCTTGGTGAGTTTGACGAGACAGTCGGAATCCATGATCAATCTCATGTATCAGATTGTAATTTTATATAGACAGGTTGTCAACAGAAAGGATTGGAATGCCTACCGGAAAAATCCCCTTGATTGAAGAGAGAGATCGGCCTTTTGGATAGGCAGACCCCTCTCTCCCGGTTTTCCCTTTTTATAACCGCCTGCCGAGCAATTTGGATGGCTCCGCCCTTCGGTTAAGCCTGCTGTGATTTCGCTTCCAGTTCCTCCAGCCGCTTCTGGAAAGCGTCAAGCTCCTGCTTGATGTATTCGGCCTCCTCCCTCAGCATGCCGGCCTCATCCTGTGGGTTCATCGCATAAGGCCCATACGCCGGGGCGTACGCGGGACCCCATGCCGGGTAAAAGGCTCCCCCTCCAAAGCCGCGAGCGCGCCCTCGGGCTCGGCCGTAGCCCGCGCCGAATCCTCTTCGCATACCTCGTCCCCGGCCATAGCCTCGGCCATAGGCGAAGCCTCTGTCATATCCCGGGCCATAATACCCCGCATAGGCAGGGCTGCAAAATCCACGTCCTCCTCCGGTCATCGGACCGGCTCCCATGGGTCCTGTTCCGTCAAATCCTGGCATGTGCAACACCTCCTTTTCTCTAAAGTCCGCCGCGCCAGCGGCGTCCATGCCTCCCCCTTCCTCTTGGGGGCATTTCAAAATGGCCTCCCTCGATGCGAAGGATCTTGCCCATAATCAGAGCATCCGCCACAACGGCCCTTGCATCGGCAAGGACTCTTCCGAAGGTCTGGCGGGACACGTTCATCATCCCGGCCGCCTCTTCCTGATCCAGGCCCTGATAATCCACAAGCCGGATCGCCTCCAGTCCTTCCACGGGAAGCACGACCTCCTCTCGGCCCCAAGGAGGCATCTGGTTCGGAACAAACGCGGCAACCACCGGACGCCCTTGTACCCATCTCAATTTTCTCGGCCTCGGCACGGTCCACCTCCAATTATGAGCTTACGCTCATAATATGGCCCGGATCCTTGGCTTGTCAAGAACTATTTTGAGCATATGATTACAACAGAATTGCGCACGGCATCTATTTTTTGGTTTTATACGAAACCGTCAATGTTCATCATTCAATCGATGCCTTCGTGGGTGCCCGCCAAGCGAGGCCGGATCGTGTTGCGAGGGATATGGGACAGCCTTGATATACAAAAAAAGGCAGGGTCTTCATTGCGCCCTGCCCTTTTTTGAACAGCATGAAAACGACTGAAGGACAGCCGTTGCTCCCAGGTCGCCTTTCTGCAGCACATTCAGAAACGGAAAGGCGGCTGAGATACGGCTCAGTCAAAAGCCATGGTTGTTTTCCAGACTTCCCACACCTTTCCCACAAGTTCCGGTCCGGGTTTCAGAGTCATTTTCCCCGGTCGCCAACCCGAAGGCGTTGCCTCGGCCCCCTTGCTGTTGCGGACAACCTGGAATGCCTGAAGCTGTCTTAGAGATTCCGCGACATTTCTCCCCACCGGAGGCGTCAGGACCTCGTATCCCTGAATCACGCCGTCGGGATCAATAATGAATCTCCCTCTTGTTTCAACCCCTGCCTGGTCGTCATAAACACCGAAAATGGTTCCCACCTTTCCGCCCGCATCGGAAAGCATGGGGTAAGGCACTCCTCCTTTGACCATTTTGGACAACTCGTGGTCGTTCCACATTTTATGGACAAAAACGCTGTCAATGCTCATGGAGAGAACCTGGGCGCCGAGCTTTTGGAACTCCGAGTACTTTTCAGCAACTGCTGAAATCTCGGTGGCTCACACAAAGGTGAAATCCCCTGGATAAAAGCAGAGGAGAACCCATTTGCCCAGATACTCAGAAAGCTTCACATTGACGAATTTCCCTTCAAGGTATGCGGGAGCCACAAAGTCGGGCGCCTTTCTTCCGATCATCACCATGGATTTCACCTCCTTTTTTTCCATCTCGTTTCTTCTCTCCTCCTCCTTTGCCTCTGGTTCGCCGACCGGACCGCCTGTCGGTCTTGCACAACCTGCTTTGAACTCTTCAGGCATAAGCACAACCTCCTTTCATGGAAAAATCAGTGTAACACAATGAGTTCTTTCCCTCTTGGTCGTAAAAAAGGCTCAAAGATACCGGCTGGTTCATGATCGAGTGTATCGAATCACGTATCTCGACCGTGCATCTCAGCCACCCTCTTCTTTGGAGTTCACCCCCGCTCAGCGGAAAGGAAAGACAGCCGGTCAGATGTGCATGACGGGCAAATCGACATGAAAGGTGGAGCCTTTGCCGATTTCACTTTCCACCTTGATCATGCCGTTGTGTGCATCCACAATGCTCTTAACGATTGCTAGCCCCAAGCCCGTGCCGGTGATGAACCGGGTCTGGTCGTTTTTAACCCGATAAAAGCGCTCGAAGATCCTGTCCAGATCTTCCTTGCCGATGCCGAACCCAGTATCTTTCACGCTGATGCGGGCATAGCCTTTTTCCACGCAAGCCGAGAGCGTAATGCATCCCCCCTCGGGGGTGTAGCGTATGGCGTTGGTAATCAGGTTTGAGATGACCTCCTCGACAGAGCGCTTGTTGGCCAGCACCGGCGGAAGTTCAGGCAACGGATCGAGGCTGAGGCGGATCTTTTTTTCCGCCGCTTTTGCCTCGTAAAAACCGACCTGACCCCGGAGCAGGGGTTCCACCTTGAGCCTTTCTTTTTCTATCGTGATGAGGCCTGACTCGATCCTGGAGAGGTCGAGAAGTTCCGCAGCCAGATCAGCCAGGCCCTTGATCTTTTCTGAAACCCTGCCCAGCATCTCTTGCTGCTTTTCCGTGAGGTCCCCGGCCAGACCGTCCCGAATCACTTTGACCAGGGCCAGAACCGAGTTCATGGGACTTCTGATCTCATGGGCCACCATGGAAACAAAGTCGGACTTCATCTGGTCCATTTTTTTCAAAGCCGTAATGTCATGTATGACCGTTACGGTGCCCAGATTTCGGTGCATCCTGTCCCTGAAAGGAACGCACCGAACCGCCAGTACTTCGTCCATGGAATTCGAAAGGGCGCCGTCAACGAATTCTTCCGTCACTTCGCCGAATTCTTCAGCGGGCATGGATAGAGCCTGATCAATCACTTCGATCAAACGCTGGTTCTGAATAAAATCCGTAACCGGCCTGCCGATGGCGCTCTCCCCCTGGTGTCCGATCATCCTGAGAAAGGCTGGATTGGCAAGGGCCATGTTTTTTTGCATATCCGTCGCCATGACCCCGTCCGAAATGTGGTTGATGAGCACGCCCATCCGAGATTTCTCTTGGGCAATGTCCTCCAGGGTCCGAATGTACTCAATCGCTTTGCCGATCACCAGCCTCACATCCTGGGGAGAAAAAGGCTTGGAGATGAAATCAAAGGCGCCCTTTTTCATGGCTTCGATGGCGTGCTCCAGCGTAGCATACCCGGTAATGACAATCACGAGCGTGTCGGGATGTTTGCCCTTCACGTGGGTCAAGAGATCGATGCCCCGCATGCCGGGCATCATCAGATCCAGAAGGATGACGTCAAAGTGCTCCTCTTCTATCTTTTTCAACCCTGCAAATCCGTTCTCCGCAAGGGCCACCTTGAACCCTTGGTTGGAGAGCATGGTGTAGCAGGCATCCCGGATGCGTTTTTCGTCGTCCACAACAAGGACCTTGATTCCCTGGGCAGGGCTGGTGGATTGTTCTGTCAACATGTCGCGCTTTCCTCTTTCAAAAAGGAGTCCTGAGGTTCCGAATCTTCGGGGTAATCTAAGGGGACGTAGAGGGGCAGTTCAACCAGGAAGGTCGTTCCGCCCGGACTCGTCTCCTTGACGCGGATGCGGCCCCCTGCTTCATGCACGATGCCGTAGGACGTGCTCAACCCCAGGCCCGTGCCTTTGCCGGGCTCTTTGGTCGTAAAAAAGGGGTCGAAGATCTTGGGCAGGTTCTCATCGGCAATGCCGCACCCCGTATCGGAAACTTCCAGGAACGCTTTCTTGTCGGGCTTGTCCCGGTACGTCCGGAAGGTTAGAAAGCCTTCCCCCTTCATGGCGGCGCAGGCGTTCATCACCAGGTTGATGATGACCTGGGTGAGGCGGTTGCGGTCCCCGCGGATGAGGACCATTTCATCGGAGAGTTCCTTGATGACGGCAATGTTGCCGAACAGTTTCTGGTCGCGAATGAGATTCATGCCTTGATCCACCAGGGTGTTCAATGGGATGATTCCTGTGGTGGGTTTTGTTCGCCGGCTGTACGTGAGAAGGTTCTGCACGATACCCTTGCAGCGGTTCACATCCTCCACGATATAGGTCAGATGCTCGGCCAGGGGGTCGTCCTTTGGCAGGCTTTCCAGAGACATGCCGGCATACATCAGGATGCCGGTCAGGGGATTGTTGATTTCATGGGCGATGCCTGCCGACAATTGCCCGAGAGAAGCCATCTTTTCGGATTGGGCGAGTTGGGCCTGGGTCTCCTGCAGCGTCTTCTCTACGGCCAACCTGGGCCTCAGGTCGTTATAAATCCCCATGGTGGCGATCTCCTTGTCCCCTTCATAGATAATGGAAGCGGAAAGTTCCACGGGGATTTCCTCACCCCGAGCATTCAGGATTGTCACTTTTGCCATGTGAAGTCGGCCTTTGCCACCCAGGTTTCCTTTTCTCAGATCACGCATGATTTCCTTGGCCTTGCCCGGGGGGTAAAGGTCGATCACATTCTTCTCTCCCCTGGCCTCGCGAACCGTGAAACCAAAGAGCTCTTCAGCAGCCCGGTTCATGATCAGAATGTTCCCGTCCCTGTCGGCTGCAACAATCGCGCTGGCGGAACTCTGAATTACCTTTTCAAATAGCTCCTCCGTTTCTTTGAGCGCTCTTTCCAGGCTCTTGATCTTGGTCACATCACGGATGCTTTCCATGATGTAAATGATCTCACCCTTCTCATCCAGAATCGGAGAGAACACGCGATCTTCCCAACCCTCTTCGCCTCGGGAATTTTTCACCTGCCTGAGGATCGAGTGCCCCTCCCTGTGGGCCAGGACTTTTGGGAGCGGGCAGACGCTGATCGAGCAAGGCTTTTTAGATCGATAAAAGACCTCATGACAAGTCTTTCCCGTGACCTCCTCCATCTTGAGACCGTGTTTGTCGAGAAATTTTCGATTGGCCGTCACGATCCCCTTGTCCGGCCTCAGGATGAGCGTCGGAAAGGAAAGGGATTCAAACACTCTCAATCGCCAATCTTTTTCTTCCATGCCGTTTTCGTTCATGGGCTAGCCCTGGCTCCCCCCGGGCGATCTCTGCGACGAGGCTCTGGGAATCTCAAAGGTCTGGGAAAGAACACGAACTGCCTCCTCGGATCGTCCTTCGGGCAACACGAGGTACACACAGGAACCGGAGCAGGCTGCAGCAATGGGTTGAATCCCGCACCCTTCCAGGGGATGAAGTGTCGCCTCGGCAATGCCGTAGCGGTCCCCGAAATGAGGCCCGTAGAAAAAGACGATTTCCACCGGAAGAGCCTGTGTGGAGGCTTTGTCTCTAGCCAAGCTTTCGTCTTCCTGGAGCATTTCCCGCACGCGACCTTCCAGGAGGCGGGGGACGACAAAGGAGGCCGACAGTCCTTGGGGCGTATCCCGCGCAAAAGTGAGCATGAGAGGGATTTCCTCTTCGCCCATGCGACAGAATTTCTGCCCCAGAAGGGCTATCCTAAAATGTTCCACCGTGAGTTGAAACAGGCATAGCTCTGTTCTTGTATGGAACCCATAGGTCTTGATGCGAGCTTCCCAGTATGTAGCGGTGGTTTCCACGTGGTTACCCAAGAGGGAGTTAGAGGTTACCCTTCAAGGATCGTTCTCCGGGAAAAACAAAACACCCTTCAAAAGCTGCGAGGGCTTCATCCAGGCGATCATGATCGATCACAAACGTGAGTGCGGACAGGGAAGAGCAGAACCCATAGAC
>JAWOJI010000474.1:0-7682 GCA_046481735.1 Desulfatiglandales bacterium
CTTGCCATGTCCTGAAAGTGATCAATGAAGAGGAGGTTTACTATTGCGCCCCCTGCAGCGCCAACAACCGGAATGGCCTGGGCTGCAGCCTTTTCGGATACGGTCATTCCGAAACGTGAGGCAACTTGGGTTATGAGCCTGACCATTGCAGGAGCACCTACCCTAGATGCCCCTTTTTCGGCGATGTGCTTTGCCGCCTCCGAAATTGCTTTGGCGAGGGCAGCACGGACAGCGAAATAACCCATTTCCGCCGCATCGTCCACTTTGGACCGACCACCCAGGGCGAAAACCTCTATGCAGGCTAGTTTTGCGCTGGGGATTTTGATTTGTTCGCCTTCGCTTCTGGCGATGTCCGCAATGGAACGTAACATTATCGTTGTAGACACGGGCAACTCAACGGGAAGACCGACGAGGCCAAAGGCGCCTCCTCCTGCTCCCGTGGCAGTCACGATCAGCTTGTGGAAGGAATTAGATGAAACTCTGGGACCACGGTCATCCATCATCGCTACCGCAATGTCCAGAGCCCGCTCAAGAGCGGTCACCGTCGCCCGGCTAACCACATCGGACCAGTTAGCCGGCAGTAGTTCGAATCCCTTTTCGATGGGCTTCCCGATTGCACTGCAAATCTTGGCAGCGAGGCTCACATTTTCGAGGAGGCTCTTCGCATAGCAAAGATCCTGCAGATCTTTGTCCGACATTTCCATTGTGGCATCCCTTGTCGACGTGCAATCGTTGAGTATTTTATTGAAAATGCCCTCTCTTAACAAGCTCAATTCCACTGGTTTCCCTTAAGCGGGTCCCAAGGATCTTCGGCAAGTACTGGAGTGCTAAGCGTCTTCTTTAACGTCGGTCACCACGGTTCAGAAAGCCGATCTATCACATCTCTTCTTGCGAGCACCCTGGAGCAGAGTTCCCACCGATTTTCATCGGGGTTAATCGTCTTCTGATACCGCATTTCGAATATGTCTCGAGCCTTCCGACGCAAATGGATGTATTTGTCCATCATTTCTTCAAGCTTTTCCAAGCTTTCGATCCAGTCATCATCGATGGTATCAGGAAGCCCGCCAAAGATGTCATAACGGTCCTTCATACGGCGTGAGAGAACCCGGTAAATCTTTTCATCCTGGGTATCGTGGTAAACGAGGTTCAACATGTCAACCGTCTGCCTCGCCTGGCCAAATCGTTTGATGCGGCCGAGTCGTTGCTCCAGGCGCGACGGGTTCCAAGGTAGGTCCACATTGATGAGAGAGCCAAGGGTTTGAAGATTCAAACCCTCACAGGCTGCGTCGGTAGCCACGACCAGGCGGATTTCCCTCCGATTTGAGTGTCATTTCGAGAGAAGCGAGAAATCTTGCCTCAATAATACATTGAAACGATTAGATTTTTCCGGGAGTTTATCCTGAGCATGCCGAAGGAGTCGAAATGACAGGTGCGATGCTTTCGAATTTTTACGAGTTCATCAATCTTGGCATGCCTGCTACGCCGAAACGTATGTTCCACGCCTCGGGCTCTTCACCTTCTTCTGCTTCTTGGCCTTGTTCAAAACCCCGTAGACCGTCTTTCTCTCCAGCCCTGTCTGCTTCATGATGGCGTCTGTGGAAATTCCGTCCGCGCTCTTCTTGATCAGGCTCAGCACTCTCCCGGTTGCAGTCCCTTTCGGGGCGGGCTTGGGTTTCGCTTCCTTTTTCGAGGCGGGAGCGGCTTTCTCAACCTTTGCGGCTTTGCCGCCCCCTACCGTCTTCTCCAGATTGTCCACGAGGTCGTAGAGTTTGCTGAGTTCCGCCTGAGCGCTTTCCAGATCCTTCCGAACCTTCTTCAACACTTCCTTCATAGACATGATTTGGCCTCCTATGTGTGATGGTGGATCATACCAGAATGCTCGCCAAAAATGAACCCGGAGCAGCGATTGGATTCGGGGTGACATCCGATCGAATTTTTTTTGGAAAAGGCGTGAAAAAGTGTTGCCATCGGACGAATCCTGTTGTAGCCTCCTTCTAACCTTCCACTATCCATAACCTATAGCTCGATAAAAGGCTGGGTTTCCTCAAAACGCATCAGCGTAACGGCGGCAAAAACCACTGCACCCGATTGCAAGGAAAAACCTACCGGAGATTCATTCACTTTCACCGAACAGATCCAAGGTGAAGCCGAGGAGGTGAGCCATGCTTCAAGAACTCACCCTGCAGGAGGTTTTTTCGAGGCCGACCTACAGAGCCGACTACACGAGAGCAAAGGCCAGGCAGACTTGCATCCTGTGCGGGCGGCCTGC
This sequence comes from Desulfatiglandales bacterium, assembly GCA_046481735.1. GTDB lineage: Bacteria > Desulfobacterota > DSM-4660 > Desulfatiglandales > HGW-15 > JAFGDM01. Next base: position 2,270 of record JAWOJI010000474.1, read on the forward strand.
GGAAGGCTTCAGAAACAGCTCAGCAAAACTCGAATACTGCGTGTCAGCCCTATGTCAGGAGTGCCAAGACCGGTTCTTTTGTCTCAAAGAAAGGGGGGAAGGAGCATGAAGGTAAATGGAGAGGTTTTTGAGGAGCACCGTGGTGGATAAAGGCCGACTCCTCTGTGCCGCGCAGGTGTGCGCATTTTCCCTTGACACTTTTCAGGTCTTCCCCTATTCTGTAAGTAACACATGAAGGTTCTGTCCGATACCTTTGACCTTCATGATGTCTTCAGGTTTGGCCCCCGCTCTGAGCGGGGGCTTTTTTCACTCATGGCCCCAGGACGCCGCAAAATCACGGCGCCTTTCTGAAGAAAGCTGTGCCCCAATGGATCGGAAAAGGTTTTCGGCGGATGAAAAGACCACGGCCAGGTTCGCTCCATTCTCGATGGACCTGGTATTCAGCATGTATTACCTGGCGGCGCCCCTTCTGCTCATAGATCTCAACGCCAACCCGATTCAGCTCGGCCTTGTGGGGACCCTCGCATCGTCGATTCACATGGGGATGGCCCACCTCATGGGGCGCCTTTCCGATCGGCTGGGGCGACGTCGTCTCATCATCGCCGCCCCCCTGACGTTCCTGGCATCGTGCCTTCTCATGATTCGGGTGGAGGAAATCTGGATTATTTTGGCCCTTTCACTCGTGAACGGCCTTGGGCTATCGATCTACTGGCCGTCCCTCCAGGCGTGGATCGCAGATCACCCGACCGGCGCCGGACAAAAAGGGCTTGCCCGCGACATTGGAACCTTTAACCTGTCGTGGACTGCTGCGACCCTTGTCGGTCCGATCCTTTCCGGATTCCTCTACAGCTTGTACCCCAGGCTCCCCTTCCTCGTCGCCGGGGCTATTGCCTTCCTGCTTTTCCTGCTCGTCTTCACCTCAGTCCATGAAATCAAAGGCGGCCCTTCGGGAGAAGCCCCAACTACGGCGCCGGCAGTGCCGAATCGGCACAGGGGTTTTCTCTACGCGGCGTGGGTGGCAAACTTCACCTCGTGGTTCATCATGGGAAACACCCGGTACCAATTCCCCAAACTCGCACGGGAGCTTGGAATCCCTCATCACACCATCGGGCTGCTTCTCGGATTTGTCGGCCTGGCGCTTTTCACGGGGTTCTTTCTTCTCCGAAGGACCGACCGCTGGCTCTTTTCAAAAACCTACCTGTTTGGCGCCCAGGTCCTGGCGCTCCTGGGACTCGCTTCTCTCATTGTATCCAAGGAACCCATGCTTTTCGCATCAGGCTTTGTCATGATCGGGTTTTCCTGCAGCGTCACCTATTATTCGAGCCTCTACTACGCCGTACACCTTCTCAAGAAAAAGGGAAGGGGAACGGGGTTGCACGAATCCATACTGGGAGGGGGTGCAGTGCTGGGGCCGATCCTGGGCGGTGTGGCAGCGCAGTACGCCGGTCTCCGGGCGCCCTACCTGCTTTGCCTCGGGGTACTGGCCGCAGCACTCGGCACACAAACGATTCTCATGAGAAGGGACAAAAACGCGCCGGCGCCGTGACCTTTTCGGAGGAATCTCTCTCACGGGTTTCTGAGAAACAGCCTGCTACCGGAAAGCAATGAAAACAAAGATCACACCCGCCAACGCGATCCGGTACCAGCCGAAAACGCTGAAGGTGTGCGTTTGAATGTAGCGCAGCAGCCATCCGACGGCGAGAAAGGAGACCGCCGCCGAAACCATGAACCCCAGCAGCACCATGCCCCACTCTTCGGGCGCCGCCCCCGGCGGCGGATTCACCAGGGCCGAATAGATTTTCAGGCCCCCGGCGGCGAGCATAGTGGGTATTCCCACGAGAAAGGAGAACTCCGTTGCCGCGGGCCGGCTGACGCCCAGCAACAGCATGAACAAAATCGTGGCGCCCGAACGCGAGGTGCCGGGAAAGACCGCGGCAAGCAGTTGCCCGATCGCAACCGCCAAGACCACGATCCATGTGATGGCGCTTTCGGATCGGCGTCCTTTCAACCCCTTTTCGACCAAAAGGAACGCAACCCCACCGACGAAAAGCGCACAAGCCACCGGCCACAAGGTTTCGGGAAGCTTGAATCCATGTTTGTTCAAAAGAAGCCCGCCGATGCCCGTGATGGCGAAAGCGACGGCGATTTTCGCCAAATAGACCAGGGTGGGACGCTCGCGCCAATGGAAGATGAACTGGCGCATCCTTTCGGGAAAGAGGGGCAGAACAGCAATGACCGCGCCGCTCTGAATGACGATGTTGAACAGATCGCTCCTGGGGGACAGCCAGTATCCCGCGATAAGAAGATGACCGGTGGAAGAGATGGGCAGAAACTCGGTAATGCCTTCGATGATTCCCAGAATGATGACCGCGATCCAGGTTTGCATGGGTCTTCTAGAATGGAAACCCCGCCCATTGTCAAGGAATATTGATCCACTCCTCCCACAATTTCAGGCCGACGGGCTTGAGCCCCAGATGACGGCCGGCATGGATCAAACCATCATAAAGGTTCTGGCCGTGAGACCGGTCCGTGGCGAGCAGGAATCCCGTTCCAGGTCTTTTCAGATTCACGAGCTGCACGATCAAGGCATGCCAGCGGGTGATCAGGTAAAACGGTTCCCTGGTTCCGGGTCTGTCCACGTCTATCGGAAACAACCGCTGCAAGGCCGCGATCGCCTTGGCCCCCCACAAGCCGAACAACACCCACGCCTCGGTCATGTCCGTGGCCTCTGGGGGCAGGGATTGATCCGCAGGGCCGAGAAGATCAAACAGGACGCCTTCACCCGGCTTTGCAAGGCACAAGCATCCTTGCCCCGTCCAGAGTGCTTGCCCCGGTTTGAGATCGCCGTATTTCTTCAAACCGGGACCAAACAGCGCCGCTTTTGGGCGATGGGTCAAATCCGTGAGCCCCGTCTGGAAGTCGTTTTCCGCAGGGTCGAATCGCTCGATCACCGGCCACCCGGCCTTTTCCGTTTCAACAGGCTTCCCGGCCCATTCCGGCGGAAGGATGCATCTGGTTCGTGTCATCATAGGGTCAACCTTTCCCCTTTCGGATCATAAAAGGGAGTCGCAACGATCTTCGCTTGAAACTCTCTGCCCCCACCGGCAAGGTTGAGTTTCCCCTTATCGTCCATTTCCTTGTGGGGCTCCACCAGGGCCAGGCCTACGGTTTTATCAAGGGTCGGACTGTAGCGTACAGAGGTGATGTGGCCGACCCGCCCCGGCTTTTCCTCCGACACGATCAAGTACCCTTCCAGGAGATCGACGCGGCCGTCAAGGACAAAGGGGGTCACTTTCACCTTCGGCGCCTCCTTTTCCAGCAGCCTGAGCATGGGGCCCCCCACCATGTCCTCCCGGTCTTTGTCACGAAGCCATCCAAAATGGGCCCCGAAAAGAGTGGTATTCCCGTCCGTATCCAGGCCCGGGAGAACATGACCCTTCTCCAGCCTGCAACAGATTTGTGTTTCCAGGCCCACCGCCCTCAGCCCGAACCCTTTGCCTGACGAAAGAAGAGATTGCCACACATGGGCCGCCTGGCTCGCCGGGCAGTGGATCTCATAGCTCAGTTCACCAAGAAACCCCATCCGGAACACCAGGCAGGGGACGCCCGCGACTTTTGCCCGAACCCAGCGCATGTAGGGCGCCGCCTGGTTTGAAATATCCGTGTCAATAATGCTCGAGAGGATTTCCCTGGACCTGGGGCCTGCCAGGTTCATTCCTCCGCTGGCGTCCGTCAGATTGGCTACCCACACCTTCCATTCCCTGTCGATTTGCCAGCGCCCATACCATTCCCTGGCAAGGGGCTCCCTGGCCGTGCTGGTCGTGACATAGTAATCCTGATCATCTCGCTTGATGATGATCCCGTCGTCGACAATGATCCCTTCCTCGTTGCATGTGGCCGTGTAGAGGATCTTGTTGCCGTCCAGTCCGTCCACCCCCTTGGTGTGGACCCGGTTAAGCAACTTGTCTGCGTCCGGACCGAACACCCTGAATTTGCCGAGGGTCGAAACATCACAGATCCCCGCGGCCCTGCGAACCGCCAGGTTTTCCTCTTCAGGAGCTCCGAAATGCTCCACACGAATCCATGGTCCCGTCCTCAGGGGCCTTCCCCCGAGCTTCATCTGCACATGGTGCAGAGGAGTCAACCTCGGTTGATCGTGGAGTCCCGCGCCCAGAACACCGAGGCTCATCCCCACAAGGGGCGCTCGGGGGGTGGTGATTTTCTGGAACCTCATCGCCTCAGTCCCGGATCGAGCCAGGTAGTCAAGGAAATTCGCCTGGGAGTACGCTCCCTGCTCCGGGCTCATGGTGGCGGTCGTGTACCGCTTGATCATCTCCGTGTGGAGGAATCCCTCGGCCAAGGCCTGATCCATGTCCTTTTCCGTGACATCGTTACCCGTGTCGATGAAGCGACGATCCTTTCTGCCTGGGACCCTGGGCTGCGCCGGGTTCCCTCTCGCAGGTGAAGCGTCCTTGAGCGCTTCCTCCGCCTCCCGGATCTCGCCGCCGGCATCCAGCCCCAGGAAAGCCAGGGTTCTTGTTCCTGCCAGGCGGCCCTGGACCCTGATCGCCTTCACTTCCTCCTGTCCCGTGATGCGCCCGCACGCGTAGTACCCTTGCGGCAGGCTGTGGGCCAGGTGCATTCCCAGGCCGGGATCGTACCGGATGAGGGCCCCGGCTTGTGCGAGCAGTTTGAAAAGAGGGGTCCTGCCGCAGCCGGCTATGACGGTGTCGCACGCAATCGCCTTGCTCCCAGAACCGTCCACGGCGCTCACCTCCACTCCGCTGACGCCGCTCCTGCCTTTTGCCTGGGACAGGGCAAACCCCCGCATGATTTCGACGCCCATATCTTCGAGTTCACGGCCGAGATCGCCCTTTGCCTCGCTTTTTGCTCGAAAATCCACAAGAGCCGTCGGCTTCACCCCTGCCCTCGCCAGATCAAGGCACACCTTGTAGAGGAATTCGTCTCCTCCGGCCGCAAGGACTTTTTGCCCCGGCCTGATTCCGTAGAGGTGCAGCAGCCTTTGGGCCGCCTGCGGCAGAATCACCCCGGGTCGGTCATTGTTGTTGAAGATCAGGGGCCTGTCGATAGCGCCTGTTGCGACAACGACAGCCCCCGGTCTGATCAGCCAGCTTCTCTCGATGAACGCCTCTTCTTCGCCGCAGTTTTGGATGCAGTACATCAGCCCGTCCGGGTAGGCTGCGGCGGCGGTGCATGAATTCAAAATGGAAACGTTTTCGAACCCCTTGAGCGCCTCCGCCAGAAGCCTAACAGACTCCCAGTGCGTGGATCCCTGAAACCGTTCAACACCTCCAAGGCACGGCTCGGCGTCGATCAGAATACCGCGGACTCCCTTCCCGGCGGCCGTGAGACCCGCCTCAAGTCCGGCAGCACCCCCTTGCACAACCAGCAC
>JAWOJI010000510.1:0-12603 GCA_046481735.1 Desulfatiglandales bacterium
TGACAAGCAAAACATAATGGAACCCCGTATTTGATTGAAACCCCAAAGTGTGAACGGAAATTCTGACTGGAACTGTAACGCTATTTTCAGTGGAAAGAAAACTCTGTCCGCCTGCGGCGTGTACCCACAAGACATAGAATACCTCCTCATCACCCATTGTCACTATGACCACGTGGGCGGCGCGCAGGAAATAAAGGACAGGACAGCGTGCCGGATTGTTGCCCATGAATTGGACGCTCCTTTTCTCGAACAAGGCGACAACATGGTCACAGCCGCCAAGTGGTACGGCGCCTCCCTGAAACCATTCCAAGTCGATGTGAAGCTGGCCGGGAAGAAGAACCAAATCACTCTTGGAGCAAAAATCATTGAGGCATTGCACGTCCCAGGCCACTCACCCGGGTCTTTGGTCTATGTGATGGAATCCGAAGGAAAGAGGGTGCTCTTCGGCCAGGATGTGCACGGCCCTCTGGATGCCTCACTCCTTTCGAACCTGGAAGACTACCTCGAATCCCTCAAATTTCTTCTCTCCCTCGAGGCGGACATCCTCTGTGAAGGGCATTATGGAGTCATCAGGGGCAAGGCAGAAGTAGCAGACTTCATTCGGTCTTTTCTCCGCTAGGTGCAAGGGGACATGGTTAGATTCCTACACGATTGATCTGAGGTTTTATCTATCAGGATATAATTTGACATTGAGTGATCGTCAAAGATATGTTTTTTAGATGGCTCCATACCTGTAAATTTGCTGGAGGCTTTTGAGCGCCCCATCATGAGCAAGAAAAGAGGGAAGAAATCGACCAAACGCGCCGGCCACAGTCGGCAGAAGTATCCTGTGTGTGAGTGGGTCGGCGGCCGACTCGTTTCACCCTTCTATATTACCGAAGGTGTGCCATACAGGCCTGAAATTATCCTGTGGCTGGAGCTGCCCAAAAATGTCGTAGTGTTCAGCTTCGTGGTCGACCCGAAGGAGCCTCCTGTTTCCCTTGGCAAGAGCCTGCTGGAGGCGATGAGGTCGCCTATGGTCGGCCCACCCAGGCAGCCGGCTCGGGTTCGAGTTTGCGACGCAGGCCTTGCCTCCGAGCTTGGCGATGCGGCAAAGGATGTCGAAGTTGTGGTAGCGCCTACACCGGAACTGGACAAGCTTCTACGGCTCATGGCACAGAGCATGCCCGAACAGCGGGAACCAAGCTATTTCGAAGACGGCCGGGTTTCTGCGGAAGCTGCCGGGAAGCTTTTCGACAACGCCAGAATGCTGTATGAGATCGCTCCTTGGAAGTCGATTGCCGACACCGAGGTTTTGCGTATTGACATTTCGCAGCTTGAAGTTGAAGGCGCTTGTCTCTCGATCATCGGCGGTCTTTATGAGAGCTTCGGCTTCGTCATTTTCCCCTCCTTTGAGGCTTTAAAAAGGTTTGTGAGCATCGGAGAAAAAGAGCCGCCTCCGGAGGGACCGGTAGATCTTGGCACAAGCACCTTCTCGCTCAACTTCGAAAGAGGTGCTGATGTGCCTGCCTCCATGCGGCGGGAGGTTGCTGAGTATGGTTGGCCCGTAGCGGACTCCAAGGCCTACCCTCGGGTCCAGGTGCTTGACCGAGACGGCGTGCTGCGGCCGCTCACCGAGCGAGACGTTAGGATCGCTGCAGCCTGTGCATTGTCGCTTACTAGGTTTTTCATAAAACATGGAAGTTTGTTCGAAAGGGAGGTCACCCAGCCTATTTGCGAATCTTTTTTTGACGAGAATGATCTCGAGGTGCGGATCACCTTCCCATACCAGGCGGACGCCCTATTCGAAATGGATGATCCGGCTAGGAAATCATAGGAACGGGGCATACATGAAGGCTTCATGTGAGAGAGCAAGGTATGCCGGAAAATGATCATCAGGAGCATATGGAAATGATGCAGGAGGACATCCAAAAACAGGACAAACTCATTGATGTCGACTTTCAGGAGGTTGCCCCATCGCCCGCAGGATACCGGGGGGAGCCGGATATCAAGGAGGAGGATTTTGCCCTCTTTATCGGTAAGAACGCAGAAGGTTACTTTCGCAAGTTCAAGAAGTTCAGGATCAACGAACCTGACAAGTTCGCGATCACATGGAATTGGCCTGCTTTTCTCTTCACCTACATATGGTTCGCGTACAGAAAAATGTATAAATGGGCCGGGGTAGCATTCGTGATAGGGTCTATCCTTGGTTTATTCTTGCCCTTTCTACTTCCTTTCTGGTGGTTGCTTTTTGGCATGGCCGGCAATTTCCTGTATTTCAGACATGCTCGGGGAAAGATTCTTGAGGTGAAAGCTGATGAACGATTCAATAGCAGAGAAGAACTTTCAGCGGCCCTGCAACATGAAGGCGGTGTAAACAGGTGGATCCTGTTGATCGTTATCCCCCTTCTGTTGATCGAATTCCTTCTCTCCCTGCGTGCAGCGCTTACCATGTAGTTGCTGAAACCAAAAACGGGGAGGACCGTAGTTTGGAACACAAAACCGGCAGCGCGGGAGGCAGCTCTCTGATGACAGCATAGGTTTCGTGCACCCTCAACTCACCCTGCCATGATGAAGTCGCTCTGATCAGAAGTTGCCGTTAGGGATTTGAGGTGTGATGAACTTGGAGACCGGATGAAGGGCTGAGCATGAGAGAGTTCCGGCACTCCTAGCTTTCTATGAACGTCTTGAATCTCTTCAACCCTTCCCTGATCTGGTCCACGTCGATCCCGGAGTAGGCCAATCGAACATAGAAGTCCTTTTCCCCGGGGAGGGGACGGCCGAAGTGAAGGCGGGTGCAGAAAGACACCCCCGTTTGATGAAGAACCGCTCTTCTGAATTCATCGTAGGTTGAAAGCCCTTTTTTCCGCATGGCGCCGGTGACGTTCGGGTAGAGATAGAACGTAGCGTTCGGGCGAAAGCAGCGCACACCTTCGACGGTGTTGAGCAGTTCCACGGCAGCGTCCCTTCTTTCCTTCAGGATCTGAAGGATTCGTCGGGATTCGCTCTGGTCGCCGGTCAAGGCCTCGACAGCGCCGTACTGGATAAAGTGGTTGGGACAGGACTCGTCGTTCACATTGAGCTTGATGATGATGTCGATGATTTCCTTGGGGCCTATGGCAGCCCCCAAACGCCACCCTGTCATGGCATACTTCTTGGAGAAGGTGTAAAGGATCACGGATCGTTCGGCCATGCCCGGCAGGGAAACGATGGACCTGCTTATGCCCTCATAGCGGATGTCGAAATAGGCCTCGTCGGAGAGGACATACAAGTCGTGCTTCAGAACGATCTGGGCCAGCCTTTCCATCTCCGCCCGGGAGCATTCCGCACCGGTCGGGTTTTGAAGGTCGTTGAGCACGAGAATGCGGGTTTTTTCGGTGATGCTGCCCTCCAGCATATCGAGATCAATTTCGAAATTATCGGATCCCTCCCGGTAGGTGTAGGGCACGGCTTTTCCGCCATGAAATTCGATCATGGACTCGTAGATCGGATACCCCGGGTTGGGGTAAAGGACCTCATCGCCTGGATTCATCAAGGCCAGTATGAATTTTCCAATGGTGGGTTTGCCGCCAGGCTGGATGGCCACGTTTTCCATGGAGTAGGATTGCCCGCGGTTGACACTGACAGATTCGGCCAGCACGGCCCGCAGATCGGAGCAACCGGCGTTCGGGCAATAGCCGGTCTTTCCGTCGCGCATGGCTTTGACGGCCGCATCCATCACATTGACGGGGGTTTTGATGTTGATGTCTCCCAGGTGAAAGGGATAGATTTTGTTGCCTGCTGCGGCAAAGGCGTTTGCCTCGGTGGATACGGCAAAAGCGGTTTCAGTGCCCAGTCGCGAAGTCCTTTCTGCGGGTTTCATGGGTATCCCCCTTGTTTATCTTTCACATAGGACCGATTGCACCGTTGTCTGTCCACCGCCATTATAAGGGCCGGTCCCGGATGTCAATGGATAAATTCCCTCATCTCCTTTTCTGCGGCGAATCAGGCCGAGTCAATCCTCTGAAAATGGGTTAAAAGAAGAAGAAGACAGGACTGGAAAAGGACTTGGAACCACATGGTTATCCGAAAATCAGCCTGTTGAGATCAAAAACGCAAGCGTGCGGCTTCGGCCCGGCCTCTGCGGCTTTTCTTGTACATGGGGAATGATGAAAGAGATGCGATCGAACCTGGTCCTGATTGGGATGCCCGGCTCCGGAAAGAGCACCGTGGGAGTGATTTTGGCCAAGCAGTCCGCTCGCGGCTTCATTGACACGGACGTGCTCATCCAAACTGCACAAGGGCTGTCGCTGCAGGATATCGTCGATCGGGACGGGTACAGGGCCCTGCGGAGGATCGAGGAAGACACGCTGCTGGGAATCTCCCTTCGCAATCATGTCATCTCCACCGGCGGCAGCGCGGTTTACAGCGAGGCGGCGATGAGCCTTTTGAAACAGGGCGGATACGTGGTGTTTTTGCACGTGGAACTCCCGATCTTGAGGGCAAGGATTGGCGACTTCGGGACCAGAGGACTCGCCAAGCCCCGGAACCAGAGCCTCGATGACCTCTACAGGGAGCGCCTGCCGCTTTACACAAAGTATGCAGACCGTATTGTCGGGTGCGGGTACCTGACTCACGAAGAGGTATCCGCAAGAATCATTGAAGAACTTCGCTCACCCGGAAAGTTGTAATCCGCGGTCGCCGTCATCCTTGGCGCGGTCCCGACGACAGGAAGGACGGGCACACGAATGGCCTCGTCATCATATCGACTCGAATGTCGTTGCGAACGCAGTGAGTGAATCTCGCTGTTCAAGCAGATAGATTGCAACGCCCGATAAAGCCGAGCTCGTAATGACGCCGCTCGGCGCAATCTGCAACAGCAATGTTAAGACTGGTATGGGACTCCCAATCTGACCTTTACTCATCCTGCCAAGACCTGCCTGCATTGGCGGAAGGCACGCGCCCACAACCGCATGGGGCGGCTTTTCCCTTGACTCACACAGTTGGGTCCCGTAGATTTCGAGTCCAAATACGTCCGATTGAGTAATGGAGGAAACGTCTGTGCCACACGGGCTGGTTGGCAAGAAGATCAAGTATCGCTACGAGAACGGCCGGGAATATCACGCCTATTACCCGAGCGAGCAGAAAATAGTCTATGAGGTTGTGAGTGGACCCTTCGGCAGCAGGAAAGCTTACCAAGCAATCTGGAGCAGGGAAGTGGCTCCCAATGTGTTCATGGTGGGCTGGTATGAAGAGACAGGCACCATGGTGGTGCAAGTGGTCAATCTCGACAGCATGCAGGTAACGAGTTTCGCGGGTTTTCCACGGTGGGTGTTTGATAACCCGGGGGTCACACACGGAGAAAAGGACGATAACCTTGCCCGCATAAAGCAGCTGCGCGATGTCGGGCCGGACGCTCCACGCGAGATATTCTTTGAAAGCGGCACAATTTTCTCTGTGGAAGAGATCGCCTACTCCCAGAATCCGGATAATTCCTTACAAGCCATTGGCGCTTCTCCATCACAACTTCGGTAAAAATCAGAATCGTCTCCGACGGGGTTTTTCTTGACATGCTGGACTTTTTCCATTTTGATTAAAGCAGTACTTACCTTCCTATCCATTAACCTCCAACCCGGGAGGTGCGTCATGGAAAAATCCCTCAAAATGTTCTCACTTGTCCCACAACAGGGCAATGTCCCGTTGGGTGCTACTCATCAACCAACCTGAAAATCGATACCTGAGAAGGCCAAATCAATCGGCACATGAAAAGGAGGACTCTGATGACAAGGAAATATGCGTGTGTGACGAGTGTTGCGGTCTTGGCGGCGGTGTTTTGTGTTTGGGATTGGGCAATTGCCGGTTCCGACGGCGCGAAGACTGCCGTGCCGAAGACGGGTCAAACCACTTCGTATGACACGGGTGACGACGGTGACCTTCAAAAGGGAGCTGCTTGGCCGAGTTTAAGGTTCACGGATGACGGCGCTACTGTGACGGACAACCTGACCGGCTTGATGTGGGTTAAGGCGCCCCATTCGCTGGATGGCAATTCAGGAGCGCAGACGTATCACGATGCTCTTGCTTTTTGCAACGGACTCGACTTCGCGGGCCATTCCGATTGGCGACTCCCGAACGTTCGAGAGCTCCACAGTCTGGTAACCTATGGGTATTACTACCCTGCACTGCCTTCGGGCCACCCGTTTACCGGCGTGCGATCGTCCAACTACTGGTCGAGTACCACACATGTCGGCTATGCGGACCGTGCGTGGTTCGTGTACCTGCACCACGGCAACGTGAGCGTCAGCGTGAAGTCAGCCACGTGCGACGTTTGGCCTGTCCGCTCCGGAGAATGAAGTGATTTGACCTTGGGATGCTTTTTCAAACTGAGCCGGAAAACAGGGGTCCCAAAGATGACGGTTAGCCCGTTTACCCCCTTTGGCGGGGGTGACAATCGCAATTGTAGTTGTCCTATGGACCCTTTTCTCCTAAAATCTGTTTCCGGCTGGAATGGTTTTCTGGAAACGCACTATCTCCGAATACCTGTGTCCACGTTCAGGTTGTGTTCGCCGCTTTGGCCGGCAACTTTCAGATAGGATTCAGGTAACCTGGGACGTCCGGCAGGGATCAGAAGACAACGCCGACGGAGCATGCCGCCGGAAGAAAGGGGGCTCCTATGAAAATCGGGTATGCCGTAGGCAGCATCATGGCAGAGGACATCGTGAGAGTTGAAGCGGGTTCCCCTTTAACCCGCGCAATCAAAACCATGGTGGAAAAGAACATCGGATCGGTTCTGGTGACAGAAAGGGTTTCTCGGAGGTTTCCTCGAGGTTTTTGTCATGTCGATCAAGCCACCGTATGAAGAACTGGAGCAAAGGGTCAAAGAACTGGAACAAAAATACCTCCAGGAGAGTGAAGTCAAGTACCGGACCATATTCGAAAATATCCAGGACATCTACTTCGAAACGAGCGTAGATGGAGTTTTGCTGGAAGTGAGCCCTTCCGTCGAAAGGCTATTCGGGTATCGAAGAGAGGGATTCATAGGGACACCCTTACATAACATTTATGTCAATCCTTCGGATAGGTATGTCGTCGTCGAGGAGCTTCTGAAGCATGGCAAACTGAATGACCATGAGATTTCACTGAAAGATGCAAATGGAGTCGAAACCTATTGTTTGGTGACCGCAGCCCTTGTTCGAGGTGAGCACAACGAACCGGTAAAGATCGTCGGCTCGCTCCGCAATATTACAGAGCGCAAAAGTGCGGAAAACGCACTGCGAGAGTCCGAGTCCCAGAAGTTGGCCATCCTTGAGGCCTCTATCGACAGAATTCGCTATGTCGACAAGGACATGAAAATCATTTGGGCCAACACCTCATCCGTCTTAGGCCTCGATATGGCTGCTGAGGATCTGAAAGGCAGGAGGTGCTACGACGTCTTGATCGGCCGGGATACCCCTTGTGCAGGGTGCCCGACTGTGAAAGCCATGGAAACCGGTAAAATCCAAAGAAGTGTTATGCATCAACCCAAGATGAACGGTATCGAAGGGGAGAGTTACTGGGATGCCTATTGCGTGCCGATCAAGGATGGTGCCGGCGACATATTGAGCTACCTTCAGGTTTCTCGGGATATAACGGAGGAGAGGCGGACCGCCCTTGCGCTGCTGGAAAAGGAAAACACTCTGAGAGCCATTCTTGAAGCGTCTCCGGTGGGTATCGGCCTGGCTCGGGACCGAGTCGCAGTTTGGGCCAATCGGGCAATGTATGATTTGTTGGGCTATGAGGAAAAAGAAGAGTTTCCAAAAGGCCGGACAACAAGGATGTTCTATACGGATGATGAGGAGTTTGCCCGTGTTGGACGGGAGCTCTTTTCAACCCTGGAAGAAACCGGGATCGGACGAATGGACACGAAGTGGGTCAGGAAAGACGGCAAGGTGCTTTACTGTTACGTTCAAGCAACGCTTCTTGACCCCTCCGATCCCGGAAAGGGGGTTATCGTTACGGCTCTGGATATAACGGACCGGAAGGAAGCCTACGACAAGATTCATTGGCTCACGCACGAAATGATAAGGGTGCAGGAAAACGAGCGCCAGAGGATTTCCCGGGAACTTCATGATCGCGTCGCTCAAGATCTCTCCATGAGCAAAATCCTTGCCGACCAGTTCCTGCGGTACGAGAAAGAAACTGAGGCAGCCAAGGCAAACCAGGAGATTGCAAGGATCTCCGGCGCCCTGCAAACAGCCATCAACACGGTGCGGGACCTGGCGTGCGACTTGCGGCCGCCGGTGCTCGACGACATGGGCCTTGTTCAAGCCATTTTCCAGTACTGTGAGGAGTTTTCCGAGAGAACCGGGCTGCGCATAGACTTCGTGTCTGCCGGCATGGACGCAACGGGGCCGAATCCAGACACAGAGATCAACCTGTATCGACTTGTCCAGGAGGGGCTCAACAACATCCACAAGCACGCCGAGGCTGGACGGGCGATAGTGAAACTGGTGAGAGCGTTTCCAAGTATCATCCTCCGCATTGAAGATGACGGAAAGGGCTTTGACGTAAATGCGCGGCGGGCTATTTCGACCAACGAGAAACGCATGGGGCTCCAGAGCATGGAGGAAAGGGTGCATCTGCTCGGAGGAAAAATAGAAATCCAGTCACAACCTATGAAAGGCACGAAAATCGTCATCAGGATTCCCTCCAGGGAGGCAAATCGTGATTCCCAAGAAAACCCTGTTGATCGTTGATGACCATCCCCTGTTCAGAGAAGGCCTAAAAACCATTATCGCCCGCGATTCAAGATATGAGATTGTCGGAGAGGCAGGGAACGGCCGTGAAGCGGTGCGAATGAGTGGGGAGAAAAAACCCGACCTTGTCCTTTTGGACATAGCCTTGCCGGACCGACCGGGCATTGACCTGACCGGCGAAATAAAGAGGATCTCGCCCAGAACGATTGTCATGATTGTAAGCATGCATTCAAAAGTGGACTACATCGTGAAAGCGTTTCAGGCCGGTGCTACCGGGTATGTTGTAAAGGATTCTGCAGCGGAAAGGCTCCTGCAGGGGATCGAGGCCGTCCTGAAAGGGGAGTATTTTCTGGACAGTTCCGTCTCCCATAAAGTCGTCAGCAAACTGATGGAACTTCCGAGGCAAGAGGCAAGAATGACGGACATGCGTTATGACGCCTTGACCTCCCGGGAGCAGGAGGTCATGGTTTTGTTGGCTGAAGGCCTTTCTGCAAAGGAGGTTGCGGAAAAGCTTTTCGTCAGCCCAAGAACCGTTGAGAACCACCGAAGCAGTATTATGCGCAAGCTCGACCTCCACAGCAACCACGAGTTGATCCGGTATGCTGCAAAACTCGGCCTCATCGACCTGGAGAGTTGGACCGAGTAGACGCTCCGCTTAACCGCCCGTTGCGTTGGTGATTCCCCCACGGCGACCGTGAAAGAATCACATCCCTTGTGAGTTTCCCCTATCAAAATGAGCTTTCTCCTCTATAGACATTTTTACTAAGCTGCCTAATAGTGATCTTGGTAGAAACGGCAAACCCAGGACCCAAGATCCGGGTTGGAAACGCTTGCCGGAATCTGCGTTACCTTGAGAGCGCGGAGGGAAAGATGGTTTTGAAAATGGGAGGAGCAGAAGGGTCCAAGCTTTTTGGAGATCGCCAACATATTTTTTATCCAATACGAAAGGGGGGGCAGAACGGTTTGAAAAGGGAATTCCTGGATATCACGAACCTTATAAGGAGCATACAGCGCGCCGAGGGAAACCCTGATTGCTTTGGAAAAGCGAAAGGGGATTGCGATCAGCCGGCTTGCTCCTGGCGTCGATACTGCTTGCAGGAGGAGGCTGCGTGTCCCGAAAGAGACGATTAAGCAGAGAGGGAAAAGGATAAGAGGAGGGGTCCCATAACTTCCAAGCCATCCAGGAGAGGCGCCTGCCTGAAAGGAGGGTTTACGCCATGTTGAGTCGAAAGCAGAAAGAAAGCTTAAAGAAGTGTCTCACCGAAATGCTGAACGAAAGCCTGGGCAAGGCGCAGGACACCCTTTCGGATATCAGCGATCTCAGGGACAGGTTTTCCGATGAAATGGATGAAGCCACTTTTGCGACCGAGATCGGCTTCACTCTGCGGATTCGAGACAGGGAAACAAGACTTATAGGAAAAATCAGAGACGCCTTGGAGAGGTTGGAAGTGGGAACTTTCGGCTTCTGCGAGGAGTGCGGCGAGGAGATTCCTTACAAAAGACTCCTGGCTCGCTCGGTAACCACCTTGTGCATTCAATGCAAGAAGGAACAGGAAGCTTCAGAGAGGGTCCGGGAGCAACCGGGCCGGGCTTGTGGTCATTGGGCGCCGTAATGGAGTCTCAAGTGATCAGCCTGATCAGAAGAACCACGAGTTGACGATTCCGCTTCTCAGGAAAATGAGGCGAAAATGAACAAAATCCTTTACTGAAGAATTGCGAATTGCTCGCAAAGACTAGGTCCAGGCCTTTTTGTGGATATGCACTTTCCACACATCCAGCGAATCAAGAAGGGAGCTTTTGGCATGGCACCCAACTTCAGGATCTCTGTTCGTCGCGACAGCGGGAGTCTCCACTTGAACCTGGCCGGGGATTTTGACGGCTCTTCGGCATTCGAGCTCCTCAACGCTTTGAATGATAACATGGACGGTCCCTGCAGGGTCATCATTCAGACCGACAGCCTGAAGAACACGCACCCTTTTGGGACCCGAATTCTCGAAAACCACCTGCGTGGTTTCGAGAGACGAGGCTGTGAGATCATTTTTACCGGGGAGAAGGCGAAAGCGATCGACCGGGAAAGAATGTCAATCTAGTCGGTGAGCTTCAATCAACGCAGTCGGCCATTTTTACGAGTGTTCCATACGGATTTTGCATTTTTTAGGAACCGATGAAATTGCCCCAGGCGGAAAGGAGCCATCATGAAAAGGCAACTCCTCAATTACGAAACATTGCTGAAGGTCACCAATGCCATCTCCCACTCCAGAGACCCGGAGGAAGTGGTATTGATGACGGTGGAGAGCATCACTCTGGCGCTCAATGTCAAGGGATGCATGCTCTTTTTGATCAATCGCGACACCAATGAATTGGAAGTCGCCGCAGCTTTCGGACTGAGCGATGAGTATATCAACAAAGGGCCCCTCAGCGCACTAAAGTCCATCAGCGCTTCGCTGAAGGAAGGACCTGTGGCGATTTACGATGTATCCGATGATCCGCGGATGCAGTATCCCGAGGCGGCCCGCAAAGAGGGAATATCCTCTATCCTCTCGGTGCCGATCATCACGCGGGGCCGAGCGATCGGCGCGCTGCGCGTGTACACGGCCGAACCCTGGGAGTTCACCCTGGATGATGTCAATTTCGTTCAGGCCATGGCCAACATGGCGGGCATGGCCATTGACATCGCCAAATATCACAAGGGGTTAAAAGACAGTATCGAAATCCTGAAGACCTTGCGGGACCCGAAACTGCTCAAATCGAAAAAAGCGGGAGCCTTGTGACAGCGTTCCGAAGGGCGCAGGCTGAAGTAGGATGAACGATCGGCATCGGATCATCCTGCGGAAATTCCCTGAATCGGAAACTGCGCTGATCGACGAATTGAATCAAATGGTTGGATAGGATTCCTGATTACCATGAAGGCCTGAGGTTCAAGGTCTCCGGCTCCGGGACCCGCCCAAGGGGTGGGGGCTCCAAGCGAAGCGTGGATTAATCCCGAGGAATGAGGCGTACAGACTTGTACGCCTCAGTAACGAGGGGTAAAGGTTACACAGTTTTTCGGTTTCACTCAAGGCCATGAGCCTCTCAAATGGCAGAGGATGCCTTGATCGTGAATCAAGGTGATCTGACCGCGATGCATGAGGGTTATCCTTGTTTCAGGGAAGGATTGCTGCTAGCATGTATGAGAGGAAAAGGAAGAGACCATGGCTCATGACATCACAGAGTGGATCATCCGATTGGGGGTCCTGCTCTTTGCAATCACCGTTCATGAATATGCCCACGGGAGGGTCGCCTTTGCCCTGGGGGATCCCACTGCCAAGAATGCCGGCAGGCTGACCTTGAATCCTGTAAGCCACATTGACCCACTGGGCGCCCTTTGCCTTTTCCTGTTCCGTTTCGGATGGGCCAAGCCGGTACCGATTGACCTTCGATACTTCAGGAACCCCAGAATGGGCAGCTTCCTGGTCTCCCTGAGCGGCCCCCTTGCCAATCTTGCCGCTGCCTTCGCGGCAGGCATGATCTTCAGGTTTTTTCTTTTCCCCTCCGAACTCTACATCACCCTCCTGGTCACTTTCATGCTCATGAACATCGGCCTCGGGATCTTCAACCTTTTGCCCGTCCCCCCGTTGGACGGCTCCCACATCCTGGAGAGTTTCCTCCCCTACAAGGCCCTGCAGAAATACCGAGAGGTTGGAAGATATGCACCTCTGGTTCTCATTGGGATCTTTTTGGCCGACCGATTCCTCCAGACGGGCATCATCTTTTCGGTCCTTTTTCAACCCATGCGCTATCTGCTTTGGCTATTCAGCGGCTTGTGGCTTCGTTGAAAAATCTTTTAAGTACTGACCTGGAATAGGGGGCGTCCATGACTCGATGTCCCTCTTGAGCAGTTTTTTTCTGCACGGGCACCATGGAGAAATTGGTA
>JAWOJI010000159.1:0-2541 GCA_046481735.1 Desulfatiglandales bacterium
TCGGACATCGCTTTTGTGTCCGCCGAGAGGGCCTTGGAGGGTGTTGACCGGGAGAGCCTGGACTACATCATTGTGGGCCATAACTTCGGGGATGTGAACTCGGACAGCTTTCGCTCTGACATGGTTCCGACCATCGCTGCCAGGGTGAAACACAAGCTTGGGATCCGGAACCCTTACACTGTTGCCTATGATGTCCCCTTCGGCTGCCCGGGCTGGCTTCACGGAATGATCATCGCAGACTACTACATCAAGTCCGGTGATGCCGGGAAAGTCCTGGTGATCGGCGCCGAGACGCTGTCAAGGGTTTCGGATCCCAATGATCGAGACTCCATGATCTACTCCGATGGGGCCGGGGCGGCCCTTGTCGAAGCAACCGATCGGGCGGTCGGCATCCTTTCCCACGTGACAAGGTCCGACACGTTTGAGGAGTTCAACCTGTTGCGAATGGGCAAGTCCTATAGCCCCTCTTCCAACGGGCGCCGCCTGTACCTCAAGATGAACGGGCACGAAATCTACAGGTATGCCGTGAGAACGGTCCCGGAAGTGGTCAAGCAAAGCCTTGACAAGGCCGGATTAACGCTGACCGACGTGGAAAAGATTATCATCCATCAGGCAAACCAGAAAATGGATGAAGCGATTTTGAAACGATTGTTCAAGCTCTACAAAGTCAAGGAAATACCCGAGCACATTATGCCCATGACGATTTCCTGGCTTGGCAACAGTTCGGTTGCAACCCTGCCCACGCTCTACGATCTGCTGCAGAGAGGAAAGGTGAACAATCACAAGCTTCACTCGGGGGACATTGCCGTGTTTGCTTCCGTAGGCGCAGGCATGAACGTCAATTCCATGGTCTATCGAATGCCGTAGCGTATGAAGGAATTTTTTCTATGCTGGGTGAAGAGGCACTTCTCCGATCCCCAGATCATCATTTTGGGGTCTTTGCTCCTTTTCGGATGCCTGCTCATATATTTCCTCGGAAATATCCTGGCCCCTGTTCTGGCAAGCGTTGTCATCGCCTACCTTCTGGACGGGATTGCAGACCGGCTTAAGCGCTACGGCGTGCCCAAGTCCCTGTCCATGGTCTTTGTTTTCCTTCTTTTCATGGCAAGTCTTATGCTTCTCGCCTTGGCGCTACTGCCCATGATCTGGGGTCAAATCGCCCAGTTGCTTCAGGACCTGCCTTCCATGATCGCGGCGGGCCAGAAAGTTCTCATGCGGCTGCCGGAAAGCTATCCTGAATATATCTCAGAGACGGAAATCAGGCGGCTCCTTGATTATGTCAACAGGGAATTGACCAGGCTGGGCCAGCATATTCTCTCCATCTCCATTGCCTCTGTGAAAGGCCTGATCACCTTGGGCGTTTATCTTGTGCTCGTGCCCCTCCTGGTCTTCTTCTTTCTCAAGGACAAGAAGAAGATCCTGGCATGGATGACAGGCTTTCTGCCGGTTGAAAGGCGCCTTGCCACAGAGGTGTGGGCGGAGGTGAACGATCAGATCGGCAACTATGTCCGGGGAAAGGTCTGGGAGATTCTGATTGTCTGGGGCGTCACCTATGCGGTGTTTTCCTGGCTCGGATTGCAGTTTTCCATGCTCATCGCTTTGTTCGCCGGTTTGTCGGTGCTCCTGCCCTATGTGGGTGTCATCGCAATGTTTTTCCCAGTGGTCTCCATTGCCTATTTTCAGTTTGGATGGGGAGCGGATTTCACATGGGTTGTTTTGGCCTATGCGATCATACAGGCCCTGGACGGCAACCTCCTGGCGCCGTTGCTCCTGGCCGGGGTGGTGAACATCCATCCTGTAGCCATCATCACGGCGGTGATCCTTTTCGGCGGGTTGTGGGGATTCTGGGGCCTGGTTTTTGCCGTGCCGCTGGCGACCCTGGTCCATGCCGTGCTCAAAGTCTGGTTTGTGAAAAAACAAGAATTTGAAACCGAGATCCCTGCAGAATGCGCTTCGGCCACTGAGGGTGAAAACCAACCGGTTCCATAGAAGAAGGGAGGGCGTGATACCTTTTCTTCAGAGCCGTGAGGAATCAAGATCCCTTGCACGAAGGGCTGCTCCCAGGGCGCCGATGATCTGCGGCTCGCCGTAGATAAGGAGAGGGCGGCCCAGCTTTTGTTCCATGAAAGCCACCACGCCCTTGTTCTTGGCCACCCCGCCGCTCATGGTTACTTCCAAACGGACTCCGAGGGTCGTGACCATGCTCCACACACGGTTTACGATGGCCCGGTGAAGACCCCGGAGGATCTCCTGTTTGGGATGATTCCCGGCCACTAGGGAAACCACTTCGCTTTCGGCGAAAACCGTGCAGACGCTGCTGATGCGCACTTCCCCGGCCCTCTTGAGCGAGAGCTCTCCCATCTCGTTTAGCGGGACCTGAAGTTTTGAGGCAATCACTTCCAAAAAACGGCCTGTGCCTGCAGCGCATTTGTCGTTCATGGTAAAGTCGACCACCTTGCCTCCTGGCCCGACTTTTATCACCTTGGAGTCCTGGCCGCCGATATCGATCACCATGCCCGTGTCGGGAAACAGCGCGTGAGC
>JAWOJI010000165.1:0-3366 GCA_046481735.1 Desulfatiglandales bacterium
TATTTAACCCACTTCCTGGAGACACGCAAATTCGAAGCACGAAATCCGAAATCCGAAACAATCTCAAAACTACAATGTCCAAAATCCAAAACAAACCGCAACTAAACCAGGTTTTCTTTTGTTTTGATCATTCGAATTTGTTTCGAGTTTCGATATTCGGATTTCGAATTTAGAGAATCCATCCGGTTTTCGCACAATGTTGAACTGCCAATAAACGACACACAACTTATGAGATGTGATACTAGCCGGTAGCCGCCAAGGCTAGGGAGATCGCCTCGCTCAGGTCTTCCATCCTGCAAGGTTTGGTCAGGTAGCCCTTAATTAATTGCTTTGCATTGGCATCAATCCCGTTCGGACCTGCTTCCTCGTATCCGGACACGATGATGATCTTTGCCAGGGGGTCCTTTTCAACAATCTTCTTGGCGCAGGTCACTCCGTCCATCTTGGGCATCCCCCTGTCCATGATAACCAGGTCCGGAGCAATCTCACCGTAAGTTCTGAGCGCATCCATCGGCCTTTCCATCGCAATGGCCTCGTAGCCCAGCTTTTTCACAATCGCCGCAAGGGCGTCCAGGGCCGGTCTTTCGTCATCCACGATCAGGACTCTCTCCCCGTTGCCCAGAATGATTTCGCGCCCTGTCTCCATCTCCTCGAGCATGCCTGCCTCGGCATAGGGCAAGGAGATCCTGAAAATCGTCCCCTTTCCAAGTTTCGAGGACACGGTGATGGCCCCCTTGTGTTCTTCGATGATGCCGTGAACCGTCGCCAGACCCAGGCCCGTGCCTTTTCCGACTTCCTTCATGGTGAAGAAAGGATCGAAAATCCTCTTCAAGGTCTCGTCGTCCATGCCGATGCCTGCGTCCTTCACCGTGACCAGCACCTCCCCGTCCTTTCTCTCTGCATCGATCAACAGCCTTCCGCCGTTCGGCATGGCATCGCTCGCATTGCTGTAAAGATTCATGAAAACCTGGCTCAGCAAGGAACGGTTCCCTTTCACGTAAAGGGCAGGCTCGACATTGACCTGTATGTCGATATTCTTGTTGAACACGCGCGATATGATCTCATGGGTTTGCAGGATCACATCCTTCATGTCCAGGTACGACATCCGGTACTCCACCCCTCCCCGCCTGGAGAAGTGAAGGAGGTTGTTGATCAGGTCCACCCCCTTTTCCACCGAATCATAAATGTTGGTGGTGAGCTCTGCAATTTCCTGCTTGTCTCCGCACACAAACTCCAAGAACTCCGTGTTTCCTGAGATGGCCTGCAGGATGTTTCTGAAGTTGTGCGCGATCCCCCCTGCAAAGGCGCCGATGGATTCCATTTTCTGGGAAATGACGAGCTGCTCCTGCAACGCCCGCTGCTCCCGCTCCGCCCTCTTGCGCTCCGTCACATCGTCCAAGATCACAACAACTTCGCCGGAGGGAAGACGGTACGCGTAGTAATCCCTCCAGCCGGCGAGCTCTTCCCCATCCGTGAACATCAGCGAGCCGCTTTCCGAACTCCCTTCCCGCGCCACACGCCGCAGGCTTTCTTCAATGGCCGTGTCCTTGTAGTGAGGGCAAACCTCCAGGTAGCTCTTCCCGACGGCGTCCCGCTTGGAGACCTTCTCGATCCCCTCATAGGCCGAGTTGATGTTCACGATCACAAAGCCCTCGTTCTCGATCCGGTACACCACCACGCCGCTCGACATGTGGTCGAACATGGCCTCAAAGCGCGCTTCGCTCTCCTTGAGCTTCGCCTGGGTGGAAAGAAGGTCGCACGTTCTTTCGTCGACACGTCTTTCGAGATCCGTGTAGAGCATCGCGTTCTCGATGGCGATTGCCGCAGGGCTGCTCAGGGCCGTGAGAAGGGAGAGATCCTCCTTCCTGAACCCGTAGGGCTTGCTCACCGAGTCCACGTAAATTGCACCCCGAACTTTTGAGCGGCTGGTCAGGGGCACGCACATCACCGACTTGATCTTCATCAACTCCATGCTCTCCGAAGTCTCCAGCCGGTCCTCCCCAACCGTGTTGGTCATGATCACCGCCTTGCCGTCCCTGAGCACTCTCTTGACAACGGTCAGGCTGTACACCCGCTCCGACTCTTTCATCGGCCTCTTCGACCTCGAGACCGTCTCCGAAATTTCCCCGCTTCTCTCGTCCACCAGGAGAATGACCCCCCGGTCAATCCGTTTCAACAGCTCGAAAATGTGGTCCAGGATCTGTTCCAGCACCTCGTTGATGTCAAGGGACTGCATGAGCACCCTGGACACCTTGTAGATGAGCTGTAAGTTCCTCAAGGAGGTTTTCGGCCGATCCATGTCCGCAGTGTCGTTCAGTGGATTCGAAGGATCGATCGCCTTTTGATACTTCCCAATATCCCTATTGTAGGGTCTGCCCAGGGAGAAGAACACGCTCCCCGCCGCGATGGGAACTCCCTCCTTGACTTCAATCGCCTGACCGGCAGGAATCATCTTGTCCCGGACAAAGGTGCCGTTCCGGCTCTGCAAGTCCTCCACAAAGAATTTCCCTTGCCTCAGGCTGATTTTCAGGTGTCTCCGGGAGACGTGCTTGTCGTTGACGCGGATGTCGTTTTCCGGCGCCCGGCCAAGATAAAATGTGTCCCCCTCCAGATCGTGGAAGCGAACCTCATCCTCCCCGTTCAGCATGTACAACCTGGTCATGACTCCTGTTTCCTTTCGGCAAGTCCCAGCAATTCACCGATGTAGTCCTTCAGCACCGAAATCTTGACCGGCTTGGCCAGCACCATGTCGGCGTTCTTCTCCATCGCCGCCGCCTCAGGCTCTTTGCCGTAACCGGTCACCGCAATCACGGGGATGTGCGGCTTCCTGCTCTTGATGGCCGCCACAACACCCACCCCGCTCACATAAGGCATCACGATGTCCGTGATCACCAGGTCATAAGCTTCCGAGTCCAGCTTCTTGAGGCCTTCCATCCCGTCCCCTGCCGTGATCACACCGTAGCCCAGATGCTCCAGGTGCCTCACCAGCATGCCAAGCACGTCCACGTCGTCTTCGATGATGAGGATGGTCTTCTTGTCGCTCGTCATGGGTCGTGGCCTCAGCAGGAAAGAGATAAATGTGGTTGAAACGCATAAAACTCAATTTTCGTCAGTATATCAGAGGAAAACCATCTTTGGCTAGTTTTTTCATTTATAGACAAGATAACAAAATAGAAAACAAACCTGATAGCTCACAGGGTAAGAGAGTAGAGGTTCGAAAGCAGCCTGGAGTCAATAACCCAGGTTTTCACCCACCAGTTTCACGTGGATGCGATCCTTGACCATGTGGCCTTCGATGACGCTCCACATGTTGCAAATGCGCTGGGCCGATCCGCAGTCCGAACAGAATCCGGTCTCGGTGCAAGG
>JAWOJI010000202.1:0-5888 GCA_046481735.1 Desulfatiglandales bacterium
CAAGGCTCAATATCGCCGTCAAAAACACCATGGAACCGGATGCCCCGGGGAGTCGGATCTCCTTCCAAATCCCCAGGTCCGGCCGCCCTATCAAGAGCGTCGCCCATGACACCGATATCGGAATCCTCAAAGTGCACGCTTCCGGCGTGGGTGCAAGACCCGGCATTTTGGCTCTCGTCTCCCGGACTCTCACGGAAAGCGGAATCAACATCAAGTCCGTGGTGACATCCCAGACCTGCATCAGCTTTCTCCTCAGTCGCAAGGATCTCGACAGAGGGTGTGAGGCCATCCGGGGTATGCAACCAAGACCCTACAGGAAGCTCGTCAAAGTGACGGATGTGGCGCTGGTAGGCATTGTGGGCGCCGGGATTCTCCGACGCAAGGGGATTGCGGCAAAGTGCTTTACGGCAGTTGCGCAACAGAGCGTCAACATTGAGATGAGTTCCTTCGGCCCCTCTGAGGTGGCCCTTTACTTCATTGTCCGGCAAAAGGACCTTCGGAAAGCCGTAGAAGCTATTCACGCCACCTTCTTCCCCGCCCAGCCATGAAGCTCCTGAGAAAAATCCACTCCCTCCTTCCCCTCATGATGCTCCGAGATTCGGACAGGATCCTGCGCCGGCTCAAAAGTATGCACAGGAGATCCCGTGGAACCGAGGTACGCCTTGACGATCTCTTGAAGCAAGCAGAATCATCGGTGCGCAAAAGGGAACGCCGAGCAGACGGCAAGCCTCCTGTCACGTTCCCTGAAGAACTGCCCATCGCTTCCAGAGCCGAGGAAATTACTCGTCTCATCAGGGAAAACCCCGTGATCATTGTCTCAGGAGAAACAGGATGCGGAAAAAGCACCCAGATCCCAAAAATGTGCCTGGCGGCTGGGAGAGGCGTGGCAGGAACGATTGGATGCACCCAGCCGCGAAGAATAGCGGCCGTCACCATTGCCCATCGCATAGCTCAGGAACTTGGAGAGGATGTCGGCCGCTCCGTGGGCTACAAGATTCGTTTTAGAGACAGGACCGGCCCCTGCAGCCTCATCAAGATCATGACCGACGGTATGCTCCTTGCCGAAACCCAGGCGGACGCGAGGCTTCGCGAATACGACACCCTCATCATCGATGAAGCTCACGAAAGAACCCTGAATATCGATTTCATTCTCGGCATCCTGAAAACCATCCTTCCGGCCAGACCTGAACTCAAGGTGATCATTGCTTCCGCAACCCTGGATACGGAGAAATTCTCGGAGGCCTTTGGCGGCGCCCCTGTGGCCCAAATTTCGGGCCGATTGTACCCGATCGACGTGGAATACCTTCCCCTTGACCCCGTTCTGGAAGAGCAAGGCGAGACAACTTACGTGGACATGGCCCTCCGTGCGGTTGATTCTCTTCGGCTCAGGAAAAAATCCGGCGACGTCCTTATTTTTATGCCCACCGAGGAGGACATTCTCGAGACCTGTGAACGTCTCGGAGGGCGCCGATATCCGGGAACTGAAATCCTTCCCCTTTTCGCGCGGCTTCCCGCCTCCGAACAGGGACGGGTGTACTCCACCAAGGGGGACAAGATCGTTGTGGCCACCAATGTGGCTGAGACTTCCCTCACGATTCCCGGAATCCGCTACGTCATTGACACGGGCCTCGCTCGGATCCCCCGGTACCTGCCGAAAACCCGCACTACGAGCCTTGCCATCGGGCCTATCTCACGAAGCAGTGCCGACCAGAGAAAAGGCCGCTGCGGAAGGGTCCAGCACGGGGTTTGCATCAGGCTTTACTCAGAAGAGGATTATAAATCCAGGCCTCTCTTCACGCCTCCCGAAATCCAGCGTTCAAATCTCGCGGAAGTCATTCTCCGCATGCTCTTTCTTCGTTTGGGGAATCCCAGGGCTTTTCCTTTCCTGGACCCGCCGGGAGATAGAAGCATTAAGGACGGGTTTGATGTGCTTTCGGAGTTGGGCGCCTTGAGAGGGAAAGGCCAGGGTCCCGAACTCACCCCTAATGGGAAACTCATGGCCAGGCTGCCACTGGACCCAAGGATATCCCGCATGTTGATTGAAGCAAGAAAGGAGTCCTGTCTTGAAGAGACCACCGTGATTGCCGCGGCCCTGAGCATTCAGGATCCCAGGGATAGGCCCCTGGAGAAAGCGCTTCAGGCCGACCGAATGCATGTTCCCTTCAAAGATCCTGATTCGGACTTCCTGACCCTGCTCAAGATCTGGAACCGGTATCACCGAGAATGGGAAAGCCTAAAGACCCAGAACCGGATGCGTAAATTCTGTAAGGAGCAATTTCTGTCCTATGCCAGGATGAGAGAATGGGTTCATACCCACGATCAGATCAAGGGCATTCTAAGGGAGCAAAGGATGGCCCACAGGCAACAGGGAGACGGCATTCTCTATGACCGCGTTCATCGATCCGTGCTCAGCGGATTTCTTTCCAACATCGCCCTCAGGAAAGAGAAAAATCTCTATCTTGCCGCACGCGGCCGGGAAGTCATGATTTTTCCTGGTTCCACCCTTTTTCGCAAACCCCCGGCGTGGATCGTGGCTGCAGAGATCGTCAAGACTTCCCGGCTCTTTGCAAGAACAGTCGCCGGAATCCGTCCGGAATGGATCGAGGCGCTGGGGGGCGATCTTTGCAGGTCCACCTATTCGGACCCCCACTGGGACAGGGATCGAGGGGAAGTGAGGGCTTTTCAACAAGTCAGTCTTTTCGGCCTCCCCATTGTTTCGAAAAGGATTGTTTCCTACGGGTCCATTGATCCCGACGGATCGCACAAGATCTTCGTGGACTCCGCCCTGGTGGAAGGGAACCTGGACGATCCGCCCCCCTTTCTTTCACACAACAGAAGCCTTGTAGCAAACATCTCGGCCATGGAAGCCAAGCTCAGGCGAAGGGATATCTTGATCGGCGAGCGTGCACTCGGGGAGTTCTATTCAGCACGGCTGAAAGGGGTCAGCGATGCGGCGACCCTGAGGAAAACCATCCGCGAAAGGGGCGGCGACGGGTTTCTGAGGCTCAAGGAACTGGATCTCATGCTTTACCGCCCGGAAGGTACCGAACTTGCGCAATACCCTGACAGGCTGGAAGCAGGTGAGAGATCCTATCCCTGCGTCTATGCCTTTGCGCCAGGCAGGGAGGAAGACGGGTTGACGGTGAAAGTCCCAGCAGGGCTCCTCTCGAGAATTCCTGCAGAACGCTTGGACTGGACTGTTCCCGGTCTCTTGAAAGAAAAGGTGACGGCTCTGATCAAGGGCCTTCCCAAACGATACAGGAAGCAACTTGTCCCCGTTTCCCGGACCGTGGATGAAATCCTGCAAGATATGCCGCAGGGGGAACAGTCCCTGCTCAATACGCTCTCCGCGTTTGTCTACCACCGATACGGCGTGGATGTTCCCGCCTCCGTGTGGGCGGACGTGGAGTTGCCGGACCACTTGAAGGTGAGAGTTGCGCTGGTGGATCACGCAGGGAAAGAATTGGAAGCCGGCAGGGAGATCCGGCTCCTGGGCAAATCGGAAATCCCGCAAGGGTTTCCCGAATCCGGTGCATCCTGGAAGGCAAAAAAGGAGCAGTGGGAGAAAATGGGGCTCACCGGATGGGATTTCGGTGAACTGCCTGAACGCATCTCCTTGGGGGAACTTCTCTTCGCTTATCCTGCACTGGAACTCGTTGAAAACTGTCTTAACCTTCGACTTTTCCAGGACCAGGAGCAAGCCTTGGCTTCCCACCGCAAAGGCGTACGATGGCTTCTCGATCGCCGTTTGGCAAAAGACCTGAAATATCAAAGGAGAAACCTGACTCTCCCCACGGGGGCCGCAGCAATCGGAGCAAGACACTTCGGCGGTTCCGTTGTCCCGGAACAAAACATGATGGAGCGCCTTCTGGTCCAGTTTCTTGAAGTGGACCTCAGGAGCAGTGCGGCGCTGGAGAAATATTCTGAGAAAGTGGTTGCGACGATAATGGACAAAGGAACCGCACTGAAAGCTCAGGTGCTCGGTATCCTCGAAGCTTTTGGGGGGCTTAAAAGAGTATTGGAATCCATGGAGAAGTCAGGCAATACGGAAAGGGAACTCGCCTTGAGGATCCGCCAAGAGATGGACGATCTCGTTCCCCAGAATTTCCTGGAGCTTCATGACTCGGAGCGACTGGCTCATCTTCCCCGCTATTTGAATGCTCTTCGAATCAGGGCGCAAAGGGGCGTGAACAACGCAGAAAAACATCGCTTCAAAAATGCACGAATCGAGGAATTTTCCGCCTGGCTGCAACAGTGTGAGGGAACCCTATCGCGCCATGGCAGCAACGAAAAACGAAAGGCGCTTGAGGCCTTTCGATGGATGATTGAAGAGTTCAAAGTGTCTGTTTTCGCACAGGAGCTCAAGACCGCTTTCCCCGTGTCCGCCAAACGTCTCGAGGAAAAGAAAAAAGAAATCGAAAGAATGGTTTGAGCGCTTGGTTATTCGGTTGAAGGCAACCTATCCTGCTCCGTTTCCCGCTCCTCTGCTTCCTCCTCCAGGATATTCTTTCGGTGGACGACCAACCGGTCTCCCGGATGAATGGGACGCGTGACATCAAGCCCGTTCCAGAGGACAAGGGAAAGCAAGGGAACGCCGAATCGCTCGGCGATCATGGACAGGCTGTCCCCTTGTTTGACAATGTAAACACTGCCTTTCAGAGTCGCGCGGTATTTTGAAAGGGCCTCTTTGTACCGAGCCG
Source organism: Desulfatiglandales bacterium (assembly GCA_046481735.1). Taxonomy (GTDB): domain Bacteria; phylum Desulfobacterota; class DSM-4660; order Desulfatiglandales; family HGW-15; genus JAFGDM01. The sequence goes on from JAWOJI010000202.1 coordinate 4,701, forward strand.
AAAAACCCGCGGCAGCCGATTCCGGAATGAGCAACAGGTGGTCACCCGCCGGGAGGTAATGCCCTCGGACTTGGGGATTGAGGTCCTTGATGGCCTTGAAGTGCGTCCCTGCCGCCTGAGCCACGATTCGGATCGGCGTCTCCTCGGTGAAATTCAGTCGAACCCTATCAAACGCCGGGGGCGGGTAATAATCCTGGTCTTCAAGGTGGAAGCCGTATTTCCCCGGGTCGGAAAGGATCACCTTCACGGCAAGAATCCTGAATGTGAAGCGCTGCGTTTCCAGAGGAAGGTGGAGGTGGTAATAGTTGTTCGTTCCTTGCTCCAGGATCTCTGCCATGAGACGGTTTTCTCCCATGTTGTAAGCCGCGGCCGCCAGGGTCCAGGATCTGAACATGTCGTGCAGTTCCCTGAAATAGCGAAGAGCCGCTTGAGTCGATGAAAACACATTCCTTCTCTCATCTATTCGCGCGTTGATTGTTAGACCGTATTTCCTTCCTGTGGCTGGGATGAACTGCCAGTAACCCACCGCCCCTTTGCTAGAGCCGGCGTGGGGCAGGAGGGCGCTTTCGGCAAAGGCGACGTACTTGAGATCATCCGGCATTTGCTGTTCCCGCAGACTTCTTTCAATGTGGGGGAGGTAGCGGCTTGAGCGCTTTAGCCACAGGATGACTTGGGCGCGGTTCCCCAACGCAAGCAAGAGTTCTTTTTCATATCGCTCTTTGACCTCCTGCTCTTCGGCCGGAACCGGTTCGCCCGAGTATTGAGTAAAAAAATTAATAGAACAAAAAAATGCATCAGTTTAAAGAATTGAAAGTTTGGCAAAAAGGTAGGGAACTTGTAAAAGAGATTTATAAATCAACCCATAAATTTTCTCAAAATGAACTATTCGGGATTACTTCTCAAATGAGAAGAAGTGCAGTTTCGATTCCAACTAATATTGCTGAAGGTTGTGGCAGGAATAGCAATAATGAACTCTGTACTCAAGTCTAACAATCTAAAATCTATTAATATGGCCGACAAAATTCTAAAAAAACTCAACATAAAAGTCTGGAGACAAAACAGGGCTTCTGAAAAGGGAAAATTCGAAACCTACTCCATCGAGAATATTTCAACAGGATCTTCTTTTCTGGAGATGATGGATATCCTGAACAATAAGCTCATTGAAAAAGGAGTTGATCCGATTGCTTT
>JAWOJI010000219.1:0-22710 GCA_046481735.1 Desulfatiglandales bacterium
TAGTCGCCACCCTGGCATGTGACCAGGATATCCATCGCTGAAAGAAGGGTGAGGTCAAAGGCATCCTTAAGAGGAGGCAATTCCAAGCCTATGTCAGGCCCTTTCCCGCCCACGTTTGATGTCGTGAAGAAGAGCGGTTCGTAGCCCTTGAAATCCTTCTCCGCAGCCATGCGCTCCATAAGCACAGAGCCAACCATGCCTCGCCAACCAATGAATCCGATCCTAAGCATTGAGTTCTCCCTTGATGCAGTCTTAAGCAAAAGAGAATAAGAACTTCAAGAAAAGGTTGCAAGAGGAAATTCAACCCTGTCACTGCCGCAAGCGTTCCAGTATCCTGGGCAATACCCTTCCGGCCGAGTCATGAATGACCAAATCGGCGACCCGGTCAAGGGGCGTTTCATCCCGGTTGATGATCAACAGCTTTGCTCCATGTTCCACCGCATGAGACGGTATGGATGCGGCAGGGTAAACTACCAGGGAGGAGCCCAGCACAATACAAAGGTCGCATTCCCCGGCGAGCCAGAGTGATTCCTGAACCTTATCCTGAGGCATGGCCTGGCCGAAGGAAATGGTGTCAGGCTTAAGGATGCCGGAACAGTCGTCACAGTAAGGCGCCTTCATTCCTGCCCGAAGACGCGCCTCGATCAGATCCCTATCGTACTTTTTTCCGCAAGCCAGACAAGAGACGGAAAAGGCGGTCCCATGAATTTCGATGATCTTTTCGAGAGAGTTCCCCGCCTTTTGGTGCAGGTTGTCGATATTCTGTGTCACCAAAGCGAGGAGCTTTCCTGTTTCTTCCAGGTGTTTGATGGCCAGGTGCCCCGGGTTGGGTAGAGCGTTTTTCATGGTCTCATAGTACTCGGCGCTCATTTTCCAGTAATTCTCTCGAGCCATTTCATCGGAGATGATTTTCTGGTAAAGAAAATCCGATGGGTCGTATTTGCTCCATATGCCGCCGGGACTTCTGAAATCAGGAATCCCGGACTCCGTGCTCATCCCCGCCCCAGTGAAAACCAGGATTTTGCTCGCATCGGCCATGAGCCTCACGGCGAATTCAATCGAGCCATTCAAGTCAGGTCGTTCCATGATTTCTCCTTGTGCGTTTACCATGCCCGGCCATAGGATTGAAAGAAGGGATTGTTTCGTCTCTCTGCGCCGATGGTGCTCGCAGGGCCGTGGCCCGGATAGACCCTCAGTGCATCCCCGAGTGGGAAAATCTTCTTTTTTACTCCCTCCAAGAGCGTCTCGTGGCTTCCGCCAGGAAAATCCGTCCTCCCGACGGAGCCTGCAAAAAGAGTATCTCCTGTAAACACGGCGCCCGGCGCCAGAATACAGACGGCGCCCGGGGAGTGGCCGGGCGTATGAACCACCTCCAGGGTGTAGGAACCCACCTGGATCTTTTGGCCCTCCTGGAGGCTCCCTTCGGGTGGTACGGGCAGGGCAGGGGCATCTAGAGGATGAATGAGAACCGGGGCCCTGGTGATCCGTTTCAAATCCGCGACACCCCCAATGTGGTCGATGTGACCGTGGGTGATGAGAATGTATTGAACTCGGATCCCGTTCTGGGAGATTTCCCCGGTGATGCGCAGAACTTCGTCTCCCGGGTCGATGACAACACCCTCAAGAGTATCTTTACAAGCCAGAATGTAGCAATTCGTCTGATAAGGACCGACCACCAGTTTTCGCAACACCCCCTGAAACCTCCTTTGGCGAATTCGTTGTGCTTTTCAAAAGCTCTTTATTACAAAAACTAAGGGATCGTGGATGGTTGTCAACCGAGGAAAAGACCGACTTTCCTTTTGCAAAGTGCCGTGGCTCTGTTATAGTGCAAAACCATTGGACTGTACATCTTCGGTTTTATGTTTTGGGAGCATCCCCCCCTGGTCCGCACGCCGGTCGGGGTCGTTCAACAACTCGGGATATTGCTATTTCACCGGTGCAGCCGTTGTCACGGTGTGAGGATGGGCCATGTTTACGTTGAAAGAGATCTGTGATCTGGGCATTCAGATCGAGAAAAACGGCGAGAAATTTTACCGCGATGCTCTCAAACAATCATGGAGTGCCCCTCTGGCATCCATGCTTCAAATGCTCGCAGATGAAGAAGTGCGGCATGTGGATTTTTTCATCAAACAAAAGGAGAAAATCGGCCGAGAAGACGGCAACCACGAGTTGGAAGCCATGGGCAGGGAAATGCTGAGGGAGGTGCTTGGATCGCAGACCTTCTCTTTGCAGGAAGCGGATCTCTCCAAAATCGAGAGCCTGGAACAACTTCGTAGCACCGCCGTTGAGTTCGAAAAAGACACCATTGTGTTTTATGAAATGATACGGTCCTTCATCAAAGATCAGGAGACGGTGGAGCAACTCGACGCCATAATCGAAGAGGAACACAAACACGTGAGGCTCTTCGAGGGATACCAAATAAAAGAAGGCGGGATCTCCATCAAGAGGATGAACGGAAAAAAAGAAAAGGAATGAAGGGATGTTGTCGGAAAAACAGATCGAGAAATACGCCGATGTCCTGCTTTGGGCATTGAACACGGCGAGAAAAGAGCGGTACAGGAAACAGGAAATCATTTTGGTACGCTATGACCCTGCAGCCGTCAAACTCGCCGAGACCCTTCAGGCAAAGATTCTCGATCGGGGGATGAATCCCGTGCTTCGCGGGGGCAATTCGCCGGCCATGGAATGGAACTTCTACCACAAGGCGGGGGAGAAACAGCTGGCTTTTCAGGTTCCGGGGGACAGGGAACTCTGCCAGGCCCTGAACGGAGCTATCTATTTGAATGCACCTGATTCTCTCACCCATCTCGTGGACGTGGACCCAAAAAAAATCGGCAAAGCGGCAGTTGCCCGAAAACCACTGCGCGACATCCTGGACAAGCGCGAGGAGAGAGGTCACTTCGGTTGGACGCTATGTCTTTTCCCCACCCTTGAATTGGCCGAGCAAGCCGGGCTCACCATGGAACGCTATGAAGACCAAGTATTGAAAGCTTGTTACCTGGACCGACCGGACCCTGTTAGAGAATGGAAGGAAATCCACAGCCGGGCCAAGGCGATCAAGGCAAGACTCAACCGGCTGAAAATAGAAAAGCTTCACGTGGAATCAGAACGCACGGATTTGATCATCGCGCCCGGAGAGAAAAGACGGTGGGTCGGCATGACGGGGCATAACATCCCCAGCTTTGAGCTCTTTCTATCCCCGGACTGGCGTGGAACCAGCGGGGTTTACTTCGCGGACCAGCCGTCTTTTCGAAACGGAAACCGGGTGGAAGGTGTAAGGCTCACTTTCGAAAGAGGTTCGGTCATCGAGGCACAGGCTGAAAGAGGGGAGGAATTTCTTCGAAAACAACTCGCTGCAGACCCAGGAGCGGCCAGGGTGGGAGAATTTTCCCTTACAGACAGGCGGTTTTCCCGAATCGATCACTTTATGGCCAACACCCTGTATGATGAAAACTACGGCGGTCCTTTCGGGAATTGCCACCTCGCGATAGGTTCCTCCTATTCCGAGACCTTTGACGGGGATCCCGCAGGGCTGAACAAGAAGAAAAAAGAGAGGCTGGGGTTGAACGATTCCGCCATTCACTGGGACCTGGTGAACACGGAAAAGAAACGTGTCACCGCCCACCTTGAATCAGGCAAAAAGGAGCTGCTCTATGAGGACGGCGCCTTTACGCTATGAAAGGGAGTTGAGGAAGGCCTGCACTTCGTTCAATGTGGGGATCCCTTCACGGGCGCCCATCTTCCTGCACTTGAGGGCCGCCACGGCGGAAGCAAAACGCATGCACGCAGGCATGGGCCACTCCCTCGTCAAACCGTAAATGTAGGCCCCGTGATAAACGTCTCCGGCGCCGGTCGTGTCAACGGCCTGGACAGGCAAGGCTTTCTGAAAAACGACGTCTTCTCCGTTCCATCCCACGCTGCCTTCCTCGCCAAGAGTGAGGACGACGGTCTTTGGTCCCAAACCGCAAAGGGCGGCCAAGGCCTTTTCAGGTCCTGTTCCGCGACCGACCAAAGGGTCTGCAAAACCGGCCGAAGCGATGAGTATGTCCACGCGCGAGGCAAGCTCCAGAGAGCCTTCTCTCATGGTCCCTGCATCGAGAACAACCGTTTGACCCATCCCTTTTGCCTGCCGCACCGCTTCGAGGGACGCTTCCATCATGAGCCCGTCAAGATGAAGGAAACGGGCGCCCGAAAAAACCGAAAGGTCGATTTCTTCCTTTTTCAGATGAGGAGCGCTGCCCCTTTGCCAGAAAACTGTTCGCTTCCCCTTGTGCCTGCTGACGGCGATAAAAGCAAACTGAGACGAGCACCCGTGACGCACCCGAAGATGGGTTGAATCGACCCCCTCCTCATTCAAACGACGCACGATCTCCTCACCCAAAGGGTCGTCCCCCACTGAGCCCAGGAAAGCACAGGGTATTCCAAGCCTTGACAGGGTGACTAGGGCCGTGGAAGCCGGCCCCCCGCACCGCCTTTGGAGGTCCAGGAGTTCAATCTTTCCATCCTCTTCCGGAAATGATGGAACTCGGCCCAGGTAATCAACACAGGCTTGGCCCAGGCCGATGACCAGAGCGTTTTCAGTGCCTCTCGAAAGTTCCGTCCTTGATTCTGGCAAATTAAACCGGATTATGAGCTTCTTCTGACCTTGGAAAGCTCTTCTTCGATTCTCTGTATGTTACCATTAATTGTTTGCTTTAAGGGAGTTGATGGATATTTATCAAGCAACGACTTCAAAATGTTTTGGGAATCGATGAGAAGCTGTTCCTTCTTGGCAGGGTCCTGGGTGTTTCTGGCCATGAGGAAGAGTTTGGCTGCTTCGTTTCTTTGACGGTTGACAATTTTTTCCACTGCCAGTTCCTGAAGTTGCCTTGCCTCAGGCCCAAATTCCTTTCCCCATGTCGAGGTTTCGATCTGTGCGATGGCCTCCTCGTATCTTTCCTGTTCGATAAGACCGGTCGCGATCTCCAGGACCTCCTGCTTTTGAGATACATCGGCCCGCTCTTGCTCCCAGGACTTTTTCTCCGCTGTCTCGACGGCCCTCATGGCCCGATCGATGCGTTCGGCTTCCGCTCCTCCCTGAACGCGTATCGAAAGCCGAAGGAGAAGGAGTTTTGCTGCTTCAAAGTCATTCTTTTGAACCAGAGCATCTACCCGCCCAAGAACCTCCTCAAGGGAATGGGATTCGCCCGCGAGTTCAGAAAGGCCTCGGGGATCCTCCCTCTTTATCTCGTATGCGCCTTTCAGTCCCTGCTCGGACATCTTTCCTTCGGCTGTTTTGACAAATGCCTCTGTTTCGTGCAGCCTGTCCACGAGTTTTTCGTAACTGCGAACTGCTCCTTTTCTGTCTCCGAGCGCCAATTGCCACTCAACCGTTCTTGCACGAAATTCGATATCGCCCGGGATCCTTTCAAGATCATCAATGATTCCTGTTCCGACCCGCAGAGCTTCCTGAACCATGCCTCGCTTGGCCAGGGAAATCGCGAAAATAAGACCGATGTCCGGGGTCAGGGAGCGGGGGCCAAGGATGTCTTCAAGCTCACGAGCCTTCTCAACGACACCCTCGTAATCCCCGGTGAGGTAACGATCCAGCAGGGCTTTTCTCTTTTCGGAAAAGAGGGTCATGTCTCGAGTCTCCTCCTGTTTTTCTGGAAGGAGACCCGTGAAATACCGTTCGTCCAACTGCATGAGGCTTGACAGGAGCAATTGGTTGACGCTCCGCGTCTCTTCATCGAGGGGCCGCAGAGAAGCTCTTTCAAAGGCTTGATAGCTCCTTAGAAGGTCCTGGGCGAGCAAGCGATTCTCAATGCTGAGGTCAGGGTTTCGCAGAATGGCTTGAACTGCCTCTATCCGCTGTTTCAGCTCTTCCGGTTGCTGCGGGAACCGAGGTGCGGGGGCATCATGACGGGGAGGAGGAGCAGCCTCCTCCGCTGCAGGAAATCTCCTCATCTCGTGAGCGCACCCTGTGATGAGAAAGAGAAACGGAAGGGAAAGGGTGATCCATTTCATTCTGGTTTGCTTACCGGTCATCTTTTCCTCGTAACGGTTCGAAAATCCTCTTGAGGATGAGCGTGTGACCTTGAAAATCCGCATCCGAAAGCACGGCAGGAAAGTCACCGGGTGTCGATCCGGTCCTTTCCGGAAGGGCGAGGCCGCTTCTTGGCGACACAGGCACGTAGCGCAAGCCCTGCGTGCCGGCATCCTCAAAAGGTTTTGATTCAAAGGCCAATTCCGCAATATCCAAGCTTACCTTGAAGAGGGGACTGTTTGCAATCGCGTTTGCCGTTTCGATCCACAGTGGCAGCGCTCCGGACGACCCATAGATGGAGATTTGATTGTTTTTCATGGGTCGGTTGTCGTCAAAGCCGACATAGCTGGCGATCATGTATCCCTTGTCCAGAGCAAGGCGGCCTGACTGCTCATCAGGCCCTGGAATGAATCCTACAAAGCTCGAATTGGTGAACCGGTTTGCAGTGCCTGTTTTTCCGAAGGAGGGGAGAGGAACCTCAAATGCCGTCTCATCGAGATGCAGGCTCAGGCGGACCTTGTCGCGGGCAGTGCTCCCTGTGCCTTTTTCCATGACAAGCCGGAGGATGTCGGCCACTTGGCTGGAGACTCGCTCCGAAAGAATCTTTTTTGGGCGGGGATGATATTCCCAGAGGATCTTCCCCTCCCTGTCCACAATCCTTGTGATGATGGGAACCATGCTGCCGGTCATTCCATCGGTCAAGGGGTGGGCATTGCCCGTGAGCATGGTTTCATAGGCCAGGGCCATTTCCAGAATGCTCACGGCATTGGCGCCCAGAGGGAAGGAAAGCACGGGATCGAGCTTTGTTGAAATCCCGAGTTCTTCGGATAGGCGAACGACATAGAGCGTGTTCACAAGCCTGCGGAAATCACCAACCTTGAAGAGAACTTCCGCATCATAGCGTTTCATGGATGCCAACCGCTCGAATTGCTTGACCGTGCCCGCTTGAAGGAGATCCATGAATTTGGCCGGAATGATCCCGTCAAGCCGAACATCTCCAAACTCCAGCCTCTCTATGATCTCCAGGTGATATTCCGGGAGCAGGGGTTCGAGTCCGGGCCAAGGCTGGTTCGTAAAGACGATTTGCCATTCTCCGCTCTCCTGCAGCTCCAGATAGAAGGAAGAAAGGACGCCCCTCAACAGGGCCTCCGTCCCGGGATCCCCCGTGTTCAACAGGGCGGCGATCATTTCCTTGATGATCGCCGCTTTCTTTTTCAGATCCTCATGCAGATTCTGAAGCCTCGTGAAGCTTAGCCGCAGGATTTGAAACTCCTCAGGCTTCTGAGTATCGAGTTGGGCCGGATCGATGTGAAAGCGAAGTCGGCGAACCGTTTGGATGGCCTCCTCATGGCCTGAAAAGATCATGTCTGTTTCAATTTCCACCTTGGCCTGCTCAAAGGCCGCCTCCATGAGCGCATCCTTGTCCACAAGAACACCGTACCTGTCGCGGATGCGGGCCGCATAAGCTTCATAGGGTTCGTCATGTTTCCTGTCCAGGTCCAGGAGTTCCATGATCTGCCGGAATTCGCTCATGTTGAGGTGATCCGTCAGGTGATAGAGAAGCCAGACCGTTGCAAGGTTCTCAGACTTGACCCCTGCCCAGGCCATGGAAACCTCTTCTGATTCCGGTTGGTGGTTGGGTCTGGGAACATAAAAGGTATTCTGGTACGTGTAAAGATCCGACCTATTCATGAGAGGATCCAGGGTATTCCATTTGAGCTGCAGCGCCGCGGCATAAACCATGGTCTTGAAAATTGACCCCAACTGCCTCTTGGCATCCGCGGCCCGGTTGAAAAAGCGATCAAAAAAGCCGCCCACCATGGCTTTGATCATCCCTTCGTGGACAACGACGATGCCTCCCTCCAACTCAGGGATTTCAGAAAGAAACAGGCGTCTGTCAGCGGCCTGTTGAAGGGACTGCACGGGTACGAGGTCGCCTACGCGCAGATTCTTGAAGAAGTCTGTGACGTGACGCTTTTCGAAAACGGCCCAATTGCCCAGCCGGCCTTTCAGCCACGCGTCACCAAGAGGTTTTAGCCCCTCAAAGTCAATGACGCCCCCTCCATCTTCCCATGAAACCACGAGAAAAGGGTTTTCTCTGTCCCCATGGATCTCCGTTATCCTGCACAGGAAGGGCAAATCGTTCAGGGACCTGCCGGTCGCCCAGGCCTCCGCGGCCCCCACATACCTCTCCTTGTGCTCCTCGCTCCCATACCCTGCCAACTTCACGTTCAAAAGGGGCAAGTGCCTTCTCAAGCTTCGAAGGGCCCCTTCCTGAATCTCGTTGTTGATGGAGGTATAGATTTTGATTCCTGAAGTCGCGATGTTTTCAATCCCCTGGTCCATGAGGATTTGCTTGAAGTATTCTGATTCCAATTGCTCTCGGATATAATCAAGCACAACATTCAGCCTATACCCTAATTTCCCTTGTTTAAAAGAGATCTCTGTGACTTTTGCTTTTTCATAGTCCTCCCTGGTAATGAAGTTGAGCGACAGCATATTATCCAGGACGTAGTTTTTGCGGCGATTGGCGAGACTGATGGCAGTCTCCTTCTCGGTTTCTGTTTTTTTTGTAAACGGGTTGTACCGGTTAGGGCTTTTCACCGAACCGGCGATAAAAGCGCACTCCACCAGATCGAGGTGTTCCGCGTCCTTGTCGAAAAAGTACCGGCCGGCGATCCGAAGACCCCGGCCGATGCCGGCAACAAAAAACTGGTTCACATACATCTCCAGGATCTCTTCCTTCGAGTACTCCCGTTCCAGGAGAAGCGCCTGTATCAATTCCTTTACCTTTGCTTTGTACGATCTTTGTTCCCGTTCAAAGACGTTTTTCGCTGTCTGCTGCGTAATCGTGCTTCCTCCCTGTGTGACCCTTTTCTGACGCACGTTGGCGATGGTCGCACGAACCATGGCCCTGATATCAAAACCGGGGTGAGTGAAGAAATTCTTGTCTTCCGCTGCGACAATGGCCTTGATGAATTGGGATGGAATTTGGGGGTACTGGATGTAGCGTCGATGGATTTTGTCAAAAAACACGCCTATGACGGTTTCGCCGTCATCATAGAAAACAGGGCTTTCCGAAAAAATGATGCTATCTATCGCACCCCTCTGAATCCTCTCTTTCGTTTCCCCGGAGAGCTTCACATAGAGGAAAGCGAATGTGCCGATCACCACAATGGCGATCGCTAAAATGAGGGATAGAGCGGCATAGAAAAATGTTTTCATCCTGTTTTCGACTCCTCCCTGCGGGCCAAGAGCAGGGTCCCTGAGAGCAATTTCTCTCGAAGGATCTCTTTCAGGTCCAGCCCTTTCATGGTCAGACCCTTGCGGCCATATTTCATGTTGGCTTCAATCACGTACCAGGTCTTTTGATGCTCTATCAGGTCCAGGCCCACATCGTCGAACCTGCACTTGCGGGCCGCGTCCCTTGCGGTTTCGATTCCCTCTTCGGGAATATCGCGGAAACTGACGGCGCCGCCCTGAAAGAGATTGGTTTTGAAGCCACCCCTTTCAATCTCCCGCCAGTAGGCGATGACAGGTTCATAGTTGATCAGGACGACTCTCAGGTCCCTCCTGTGGGGCAGGTATTCCTGGATATAGGCGATGGGAGAGACCCGCAAATAATCCTGAAGGTGCACCGGGGTTTCAATCTTGAAAACGCCCCTGCCTTGGGCTGAAGCCCTAGGTATTTTTGCAACAAATGGGAAATCAAAATCCTCCTCAATCCGACTGTGGTGCAGATGGTAGTAAAAGCGAGTTCTGGGGTGAGGCAATCCCAGCATGTAGAAGAGGGTAGTCTGCTTGATTTTTTCATCGGCGTAGAGGCATGTCTCGAGACTCGGGAAAAAGCGCTTGCCGAGAGTGTTCAGGAACTGGGCATAGTTCCGGCTTGGATAGAGAATCGCGGTTGCGTTGAGAATCAATTCCCGTTCCTCTCGGGTGTAATCCCTGAAATTAGGCTTCACGCCGAGGGTGACGACTTCAGGCACACCCCGAAGCCTGCTTCCAAGGGCGACATAGAGCGGACCATGTTGCAAGCCCACCGGGCCGGCGCCTACAGGGCAATCTTCCATGCCTTGCTCCAATCCTCCGACACTTCTAGCTTTCGTCGATTTCATTCAAAGTGAAAAAGCAAGGGATGTCAATAGAGTTGCAGATTTTTTCACGAAGTGTCACGCGGTCTCGCAAGCCTTTTCCCTGGTTTGGGCAACAATTTTTGTTAAGGAATCAGATGCACAAGACATGGGAGTGCGCAGCGGAACAAACCCCGCAGAGAATCCGGGAGGGCATGGGAACACCGGCCTGATTAAGCGATCCAGGAGAGGACGTCTCTTGATTTTTCACGGGCTTTTTCGAGAATTTCAGAAAGGTCCAAGCTCAACAAGCGCCTATCTTCCATGACCGGTTTCCCGTCGATGACGACGTGGCTGACGTCGCTGCCGCGAGCGGCGTAGACCAGATGGGAGTAAGGGTTGTACATGGGGGTCAGGTGAGGCTTGTTTGTGTCGACGACAATGATGTCCGCTTTCTTGCCTTCTTCAAGAGAACCAACGGTGCGAGCCAGGCCCAGCACTTCAGCGCCCATGGAGGTGGTCATTCTCAACACCGTGAGGGCGTCGAGCACGGTAGGGTCCATGGCCTCCACCTTGCTCAGCTTTGCCGCCGTGTCCATTTCCGCAAAGAGATCAAGATTGTTGTTGGAAGCGCAGCCATCGGTTCCCAATCCAACTCTGACGCCCTTTCTCAGCAGCTTGAAAACAGGCGACACGCCCGATGCCAGCTTCATGTTGCTCTCCGGGTTGTGAACAGTTCTTACACCGTGTTCCACAATTCTTTGGATCTCCCCATCGTCCAGGTGGACGCAATGGTCTGCAATCACATGAGGGCCGAGGATGTTGAGGGCCGAAAGGTGTTCAAAAGGTTTCTTACCGTAACGTTTCTTCACTTCATCGAGTTCTGTGCGCGTCTCCGCAACATGCAGGATGAGGGGAACTCTGTAGCGATGAGCCAGTTCATTGGCCGCCCCTAGAAGAGACGGACTGCATGTGTAGATGGAATGGGGTTCAACGGCTATGGAGACCCGGGGATGGCCGTGCCACCTGTTGATTAACGCCTCGGTGTACTTGAGCCCTTCTTCCGTCGGGCCGTAGTTGGGGGAGGGGAAATCGTAAAGGACCTCGCCCACAAGGCACCTCATTCCCGCCTTTTCCGCCGCCTTTGCAACCTCTTCCTCGAAAAGATACATGTCGCAGAAAGTGGTGGTTCCGGACATGATCATCTCCGCGCAGGCAAGAAGACTCCCGGTGTGCACAAAATCCGGGTCCATTTTCCTTTCCGCCGGAAAGATGTACCGGGAGAGCCACTCCATGAGAGGGAGATCGTCGGCAAGGCCCCTGAAAAGGGTCATGGCAGCGTGGGTGTGACCATTGATCAAACCTGGAAGGACAAGTCCTCCCCGGGCATCAATGGTTTTTTTTGCGTGAATCTCCCCGCCGTTTCCTTCACCCAACTTCGCAATGACGTCACCCTGGACGGCCAAATAACCATTTGGAATGGTCGACCCTGTCTCATCCATGGTCAGGATGGCGCCGTTCTTGATAAGGATATCCATCTCCGTCGTCGAGTCCATCATATCGCAGCTTCCGAAGGCATTTTGGATTATCGAATAGCTGATATCACCTCCTTGAGCAACGGCACAAGTTTTTTGCCCGCCTTCTCGGCGCATGCGATGACTTCATCGATGGTCGTTTTTGGCATACAGTCAGGAAGGTTGACGTTGGAGATTGCGGCGATGACCAGGATCTTCATGCCACAGTGGACACCGGCGATTACTTCCAGCACCGTGGACATGCCTACTGCGTCGGCGCCAAGGGTCCGAAGGAGTCTTGTTTCTGCTGGCGTTTCGAGACTCGGTCCCAGGATCCCGGCATAGACGCCTTCCTTGAGAGGGATGCGCAAATCCATGGCCTTTTCTCTTGCAAGAGCCATCAACTCCCGGTCATAAACCCGGCTCATGTCCGGGAATCGCGGCCCGAACTCGTCGATATTTGCCCCGATCAAAGGATTTCTGCCTGTCAGGTTGAGGTGGTCCGTGGCCATCATCAGGTCTCCAGGCTGAAAAAGGGGGTTCAAGCCGCCGGCGGCACTGCAAATGATGAGAAGTTCAACTCCAAGTTGCGACATCACGCGAACGGGAAAAGCCACCTCTGCAGCCTCGTATCCTTCGTACAGATGAAAACGCCCCTCCATGGCCAAAACCTTCGCTCTGCCGATCGTGCCAAAGGCCAGTGTTCCCCTGTGGCTCTTGGTAGTGGAACGAGGGAAATGGGGGATCTCATCATAGGGGAGCCTGAGGTCAACGGTAACGGCGGTCGTCAATTTCCCGAGGCCCGTCCCCGCAATGACTCCGACTATCGGGCGTGCGGGTATCCGGGAAGAAATGTATCCGGCAGCCTCCTGTATTCTTTGGAGCATGGAGTCACCTTGGTTCAAAATTTCTTTACCTGTTACCATAAATCACCGCGAGGTGCAAAACCTATCCTCGGGGAATCCGGCTCCTCCGGATCGGCCACATAGTGCTTGACCTCCGAAGCCAGGACGGGTAAACCGTACCTTTCGTTCAATCGCGAACTCCAGCGAGGAACCCATGATCTCTTCAACCATGATTCAAGACCTTTTAGACCCTGCGGCGCTTCCCGATGAAACCAAGAGGGTTTCTCTTGTTCAGACTCATATATCCTTTGTCCTTGTGGCCGACCGATTTGCGTACAAGATAAAAAAACCTGTGAATTTCGGATTTCTTGACTTTCTCACTCTCGAGAAACGGGCCTTTTACTGCCGTCAGGAGGTCATGTTGAACAGGAGGTTGGCCGGGGACGTCTATGTCGATGTGCTGCCGGTTTTTTTTGATGGGAAACGGCACTCCATTCGTAACAAGGCTGGAGAAGTCGTCGAGTATGCCGTCAAAATGAAAAGGATTCCTTCAGCCAGCCTGATGATCTCCCACTTCAACAAGGGGACGCTCACGGCTAAGCACCTGACCGGACTTGCCGGGGTTCTTGCGGCCTTTCACAAGAACGCTCTGAGAACACCACAGATCGATCGATTCGGCGATCCTGACGCATTCAAGGTGAATACGGACGAGAACTTTGCCCAAGTCAGAAGATTCAAAGGAGTGAGTATCGGCAGGAAGCAATTCAATGCCCTGGAAAAGTGGACGGAACGATTCTACAAATCGAAGATGCAACTTTTTCAGGAGCGGGTGAAAAAAGGAAAAATCAGGGATTGTCACGGCGACCTGCACATGGAACACATATGCTTCACCAGGAGAATTGCCATTATCGACTGCATTGAATTTAACGACCGCTTTCGTTACAGTGACACTTTGGCGGACATCGCCTTTCTGCTGATGGACCTCGAATACCGAGACGGCGAATCTTTTTCCCGGAAACTTTGGGAGGAATATCGAAACCTGACCGAGGAAGAGGGAACCGAGGATCTGCTCCGTTTTTATAAAGTCTACCGAGCCTTTGTGCGAGGGAAGGTCAACAGCTTTCAGATCGATGATCCCGGAATCGACTCCAACGACAAGGAGAAAGCTGTGAGTCGAGCGAAAAAATACTTTGACCTTGCATGGGAGTACATCACTTGAAGCATCACAAAAAGGAATCGCAAATGAGAGAACCTTTTAAGAAGTTTATGGCTGAAGAGCTGAAAGGCAAAACCGTGCTGATCGCATGCGGGCTCCCTGCATCGTACAAGACGGAAACCACGGAGGTCGTTGCAAAGCTCAAGGGCTACACGGTGCTTAGGACGGACATGATCCGGCTGGAAGTGCTTCGAGGAGAAGACGTTTTTGATGAGAGGGTGGCCTCCAGCATGGATAAGAGGAAGCTGGTTTACGATGAAATGTTCAGACTCGCCGACGAATTGAGCGGCAAGGGGGAGAGCATTGTTCTCGATGCCACCTTCGTGACGCAGTCATTGCGGGTCAGGGCGGCCCAAGCGGCGGCGACACACGGCAGGCGATTCGTGATCCAACAAACCCGGTGCCCTCAGGAGGTTTCCCTGCAAAGAATTTCTCGGAGAAGCAAGGAAAACTACGAATCCAACGCACTCACAGAGCAGGCATATCTGAACAACAAGAACAAATTTGAGGCTGTTGACCTCGAGGATTTGAAGCAACG
This sequence comes from Desulfatiglandales bacterium, assembly GCA_046481735.1. Classification (GTDB taxonomy): domain Bacteria; phylum Desulfobacterota; class DSM-4660; order Desulfatiglandales; family HGW-15; genus JAFGDM01. The sequence goes on from JAWOJI010000219.1 coordinate 14,212, forward strand.
CTATCCGGATTTGGAGATTTTGCATCTTCTTGTCGACACATCGTCCGACTCGGAGGAAGAGTGGTTTGTGATCCACAGGGAAACTCGCTGAGACACGCAGGACTGGGAGGGATTCTCCAAAAATTTTGATAAGGACTTTTCGATGAGCGAAAGAACCGTCGGAGTCATATACAAGCATGATTTTGCACCCGCCCTGTCCGAAGCGCAAAGGCTGGCCCATTGGCTTTTGGAACGGGGGATTCGGGTGGTTTCCGAAGAAATGAGCGCAACAGCCAAATTCGATGCCTGTTTCGAGGATCGCTCCGACATCCCACAGGATGTGGAGTTCGTCATCGTCCTCGGCGGGGATGGAACCTTGCTTGGCGCAGCCCGCCGGGTAGCCGGGTACGGGGTGCCGATCCTCGGGGTGAACCTCGGGGGACTGGGCTTTCTCACGGAGATCACTCTGAAAAGACTTTATCCCGTCGTGGAAAAGATGCTGGAGGGCCGGCTGGAGGTGGAGAGCCGCCTGATGCTGGAAACGAAGGTGTCCCGTGAAAACGAGGAAATCTGCCGGTTCATGGTTCTCAACGATGTGGTTATCAACAAGGGCGCCCTCGCAAGAATCATCGACCTTGACGTGCACATCGACGATCAATTCCTTACAACGTTCAGGGCCGACGGACTTATCGTCTCGACTCCCACCGGGTCCACAGCATACAACTTGTCTGCAGGGGGGCCCATCCTGTATCCCACCATGTCCAGTTTTATCTTGACTCCCATATGCCCTTTCGCGCTCACGAACAGGCCTATCATTCTGCCGGACACCGCCACGATTTATATCACGCTCACCCGGAAGAGCGAAGAGAAGGTGAGTCTCACCTTTGACGGCCAGGTTGGCTTTGATCTGCGCTACGCAGACCGGGTGGCGGTATGCAAGGCTGGGAAACGGATCCGGTTGATTAAGTCGCCGGATCAGAGTTATTTTGAAATTCTACGCGAGAAATTGGGGTGGGGTGGAGCAACCTACCAGGGAAAACATGGAAACGGTGAGGAGCAGGTACAAGGTTGACCGCCGGGACATCATGTACCTCCGCGCAACGATCGAGTCCTATGACGGCATGGCCGTTGTCCGCACCCTCGATCCCGGTGAGGCCGTCATCGAGTTGCTCATTGCACCGGGATGTCAAGACCCTGTAAAAAAACTGATCGAGGACCTGAATACCCGTGAGGGGATCAAACTCGAGTCGCTGTGGAGTGCTTAGAAAGGCGTCTCACTCTTGAAACAAACCTACTTTATAGCGACCATGGGTTGCCAGATGAATGAATACGACTCGGAGTACCTGGGCCGATTGCTGCAGGAGGCTTCCTACCTGGCTGCCGAGTCCCCGGAAAGGGCGGATCTTGTCCTGATCAACACCTGTGCGGTGCGTGAGAAGGCTGAACAGAAAGCTTTCAGTTTCCTTGGGCGCATGCTCTCCATAAAAAAAAGGCGGCCGGCCATGGTCTTGGGCATCATGGGGTGCGTAGCACAAAAACAGGGGAAAAGCCTTCTTGAAAAGTACCCCGGCCTGGACCTGGTGCTTGGGACCAGAGAACTGGGCCGTTTCAGGGACATCCTCGAAGAATTGAGAACTGGGACGAGCAGGGTGGCGGCCACGGAACTGGCGCGAGATCCTGCTCCGGCCTTGCTCACAAAGGGCTTCTTCCAAGGCAAAGTCACGGGTTCGATTACCATCATGGAAGGCTGCAATAACTTCTGCAGCTATTGCGTGGTTCCTTACGTCAGGGGGAGGGAAGTGAGTCGCTCTCCCCGGGAAATCATCAGGGAAGCCCGGTACCTAGTAACAGAAGGGGCCAAGGAGATCACTCTCCTTGGGCAAAACGTGAACTCCTACATGCATCGGGAAAATAACGCCCGCTTCACGGATCTCCTCCGAGCCCTTCAGGACGTAGAAGGCCTTCACAGAATTCGATTCACCACCTCTCACCCAAAGGACCTTTCACCGGAACTCATCCTGGCCTTTGCCGACCTGAATAAGCTCTGCTCCCACATCCATTTGCCGTTTCAGGCCGGATCCGACCGGGTGTTGGAGGCGATGAACCGGGGCTACAACCGGGAAACCTACATCGACCTTGTTGGAAAGCTCAGAACCGTCCGGCAAGATATGGCCGTAACCAGCGATGTCATGGTTGGTTTTCCCGGAGAAACAAGGGGAGACTTTGAACTCACCCTTGAGCTGATCAGGCGCATTGAATTTGACGGTCTGTATTCTTTCAAGTACTCTGATCGGGAGGGCACCCGCGCCGCAAGATTCGGCGAAAAAATTCCTGAAACCGAGAAACTCGCGCGCCTATCGGAATTGCAGGAACTTCAAAAACGTATCACTCTCAAGAAAAACAAGGAGATGATCGGAAAAGAAGAACTCGTTCTTGTTGAAGGCAGGAGCCGCAAAGGAAACCAGCTTTCCGGAAGGACATCGAACAATAAAATTGTAAATTTTAACTATGATAAAAAGTATATAGGATTTTTTGTTAAAGTTATAATTTCAGATGCTCGCGCCAATTCCCTGTGTGGGACAAAGGCTGAGCCGGCCGGCTAATTTAACTTATTCCTCAGGGATTTCGATGGGTTGCCATGGGAGTGAAACGCATTGATCGAGCCAAGGAGTCCGTTCTTGTGGTGGACGACGATCCGCTGGTGGGAGAAGTGATCTGCCAACTCGTGACCGCCCTTGGTTTTCCTTGCGAGCTCTCCACATCGGGACAGGATGCACTGGGTAAAATGGATACTCACGCTTTCAGCATTCTCCTGACGGACATGAGAATGCCGGAGATGAACGGTTTTGAACTGATTCGAACTGTCCGGGTAAAGCTTCCGGACCTGCTCATCATTGCGATGACAGGGTATATCGAGGAGTTCCCGTACTTGGACATTATCGACTCAGGGGCCGACGACTTTATCAAGAAGCCCATTGACGCCGGAGAACTGGAAGCAAAGCTTATCCGAAACCTCAGCGAATGCAAACTGAGGAAAGAACTCAGCCGACTGTCTATGACCGACTCGCTGACCGGGCTTTTTAACAGAAGAGAGTTCAACCTTCGCCTTAAATACGAAATCGTGCGATCTGTGCGCCAGAGGCATCCCTTGGGTCTGATTCTTGTGGACCTCGACAATTTCAAAGCTCACAACGACCGCTACGGCCATGTTGCAGGAGATGCCGTCTTGCGATCCGTAGGGCGTGCGATCAACAGGAGTATCCGTGAAGGGGTTGATACCGGGTACCGATACGGGGGCGATGAATTCGCGGTAATTCTGATTGACTCCGATCTGGCCATCGCAGAAGAGATCGGCAAGCGGATACAGGAGGCGGTTGCAGAGGAAAATGGTGCTGTTCGCGCCAGCGTGGGTTACGCAATCTATTCGGAGCGCATGACTTTAAAGGAGTTTGTTTCTGCAGCTGATTCGAATCTCTACAGAGCGAAGCACCTCAGGAAGGCCGCAAACGCCGGTGGCCAGCCATGATCGCCGAACGCCCGTCTTTGCGTTTAGGTTCTGATAATATATATTATGTAAACTAAGCCGTGAGACGAGGAGTGGGCCCTTGGCGTTTTCTGCGGGGGCTCCCCTTCCAAGGGAGGGTTTTCCATGCTGTTATTTTTGCCCGTCCTCAAAAAGCAGAGATGCGATGAATAATTCTATTGACACTTCGTGGCAGGTCGGGGTAAAAAATTGGGATTTGAAGCTGGAGGGCGAAACTGAATGAGCAGCGTAGTCAAGAAGCGTCGCAAGAAGATCAGAAAACACAAGTACCGAAAACAGCGAAAGCTTATGCGGCACAAGAACAAGTGATCGCTTTAGGGACAAAAGAGAAGGCAGCCCGAAGGATGCCGGGCTGCCTTCTTCTTTTTTGCATGGTCACTTTCCGGAGTCGTACCACCCTCCCCCGGTTTTTCTGCCCAATCTGCCCGCTCGGATCATGGTCTTGAGCAAATTGGGAGAGACCCATTTGAGCTCCTTGTTGAGCTCTTTGTGGAAGTATTCTGTCACGAAATAGGCAATATCAATCCCCGTGAGATCCATCAGTTCGAAAGGCCCCATCGGGTAGTTGAGCCCGTTCTTCACGGCGGTGTCCACATCCTGCACACTTGCAATGCCCTCCTCCACAATTTTGATCGCCTCGATCATGTGCGGGATCATGATGCGGTTCACGATAAACCCCGGGGAGTCCTTCTTGACTTCAACCGTGATCTTTCCCATCTTCTTTGCCAGTTCCGTGGCCGTGGTCATGGTCTGGTCGCTCGTGGAGTACCCACGGATGATCTCCACCAGTCTCATGAGGGGCACGGGATTGAAGAAGTGCATCCCGCAAATCTTGTCCGGCCTCTTGGTGGAGGCGGCGATTTCTGTGATGGACATAGAAGACGTATTGGAGGACAAAATGACCTCGGGCCTGCAGAGGTTGTCCAACTCCTTGAAAACGCTTTTCTTCAATGCCAGGTCTTCAATGACCGCTTCAACCACGAAATCCACGTCCTTGAGATCGGACAGGTTTGTGGTTCCCTTGATTCTTCCCATGATCTTCTGCTTCTCGTCTGCCGGAAGCTTCCCTTTTTCCACACTCTTGGATAGAAACTTGTCAATGCTCTTGATTCCCCGTTCAACAAAAGAATCCTCGATGTCGCGCATGACCACGTCGCATCCGATCTGGGCGGCAACCTGCGCGATTCCGTTTCCCATGGTTCCGGCGCCGACCACGCCTATTTTCTTGATCTCCATATGGTTTTTCTCCTTCCGTAGATTGACTGCTACACCGATTCCACCCGTGTCACCTCAGGCACGTTTTGTTTCAGCACCTTCTCGATGCCCATTTTAAGGGTCATCTGGGACATAGGGCATCCGCCGCACGCACCCGTCAGCTTCACCTTCACCAGACCGTTTTCATCCACGTCCACCAATTGGACATCCCCCCCATCCGCCTGCAAAGAGGGCCGCACCTTGTTTAAAGCCTGTTGAACTTTTTCTTTCAACATATTGAACTCCTTTTCTTTTAAAGTTTCCTGCATCGAGGGCAGGTGTTTTGACACCAACTTCATGCTCCGGCTTCATAACACAAAGATCAAGGGGTGTGCAAGCCCCTGATTCACCATCAAGGCATCATCTGCTGCGTTACCCTCATCCCTCGTCACTGCGGCGTACCGGCCTGTACGCCTCATTCCTCGGGATACCGGAAGCCTTGCATCTGATGCCTTCCTGGTGATCAGGAATCCTATCCAAACGTTTGATTCAATTCGGTGAAACCGAATTAGACGGTGGATTTAGGAAGCCCTAAAGCGATTTCTCAAAGGGGCTTTCGCGTTCATTCTCCGGGCCGGCCTCCGCCAAAGAGGGAAAGTGCCTGAGAGCCCGCATGTCCAGATACCGGGCAAGTCCCTTTGAATTGCCCGGAGACCATCCCATGGCTTTTTGCCAGATCTCGTCGCTTTCCATGCACAGGTACAGACCCAGATCCTTGTGCCAGGCATCAAGTTGTTGTTTCATAAACGCGTACATCTCTATGCGCAGTGGCTTGAAGTACCGCATCTTTCCATCCAAACCAGGAACGAATTCCCCGTCCAGGATATGGGTCCGCCGATGCCGTTTCCGGATGATGGGCTTCAGTTGGGGCATGAATCGAAAACAGCCGAGACTCATCCAAATAACACGGGCCGGATCGATCATCCGGTCCAGCATCTCCAGTGTCTCGAGATAATGCCGCTTCCAGTACGGGTGGCGGATCAGGGGATCAAAATGAAATCCCAGGACAAAGCCTTCTCGCTGGCAGATCCGGGCTGCCTCCAGCCTTTTACGGATCGCCGGTGCACCGTGCTCTTCCCTTGCCGCAACAAAGGGGCTGTTCAAAGACCAGGAGACGACAATCCTGTCTCTCACAGGCGATGCCAGGATGAGGCCATCTGTGCAACAGGTTTTTGTCTTGAACTCGAGCACGGCATTTCGCCGTTGCCGGATAAAGGGAGGCAGAAAACGGCTCCATTCGGTCCAGGGGTCCAGGGCGAGGCTGTCCGTGAATTCACCGGTTCCCAGGCGGTAAATCCTCCCTGAGCTTCGATCCAGAGCGGCGCCGATTTCTTCAAGTTTTTGCTCAAGGTTTACGAACACCCTGAGGGAAGGCAGGTTCACATAGGCCTGGAGAATGCAATAGGAGCAATCCAGGGGGCAGTTGGTGCCGATGTTCAAGATCTGATAACCGCAGCAAATGTAGGATTTCGTGCCCGGGCACGGCTTGAGGAACTCTCCCGGGAAAGCCAGCGCTCTCAGGGTTCCTTTGTCAAGGCCCTCATCCGTGGGCTCGCAGGTATCGTGCACGAGACGGTTTCGGAGTTTCGAGAGAAGCCGTTCCGTCATCGGGTAGGACTCAGCCTCTTTTTCAATGAGGAGTTTCTCAATCATCATCGCGCAAAGGATCGCGAAATTCTTTCAAATCGGTCAATTGGGAAAGCAGTTTCACTTTGTTTATCAGGTCGTCGCTGTTTTGAAACCGCACTTCGAGACGATATCCCGAGGCTTCAAAATAGGGCGGATGGTCGATCCTTACACCCTCGGGCAGGGACAATCGGCCAACCTGCTCCTGAAACCGTTTTTCCGCTGCCTTCCATCTCGGATACCGCCTGGCGCGAAGCTCTTCCAGGAGGTTTTTTGCCTTTTGGGGCCTGTTCAGATGGTTGTTTTTGAGAACTGCCTGCATAGGCTCTTCTGCGAGGATCCGGTGAAATCCCTTTTCTTCCGCTTCAGATATGTCTGTCATTAACTCAATAAATTGAAGCTGTTGATTAACGTTTAACCTAAGCTTTAAAATGCAATGGAGTGCACTTTCTGCGGATTTTTGCTGCAGGCCTATGAGGGACTTGGCTGCGTTCAGGGAAAGACCGCCACCGGCCACCGCTCTCAGGAATTCTTCGCTCATGCCCGCGAGCTCCACGTAGAAGCGACGCGTCGATTCATGGGAAGGAAGGGAGAGCAAGGGCATAAATTTTTCCAAAATCTCTTCCCCAGGAAAAAAAGGCTCAAGACGACACAAGACCATCGCGTTTTCAACAGGATTGAAAACCCTTGTCGTAAGGTTTTCATGAAGTGCGAAGAGCATTTTTTCCCGTTGAGAAGGCAAGGTAGAGGAAAGATCCTCACAAACGACCTCAGACCAGCCAAGTTCCTTGAGGGCTGTAACGCGGCGATAACCGGTTACCAATTCGACCCTGCCCTTTTCGTCCTTTCCGATGCACGGCGGATTTACCAGTCCAATGGTTCGGATGGATTCACAAAGGGAATTCAGCTCGAAGCCGAAGCTCATAGCATAGGGCGTCGGCAGGGCATCCAGGTCGTTCAGGCTGACCCTGATCGGGTTCCGCCCGACAATGTGTTGCTTGTTCAAGCGATACCTCCTTCATAAAATCGCGCAAGCGATTTTATAGAGATATCAGAAAAGCTGCAGCCGGGAAACCGAAATGATCCTGATCGAGCGACGTAGACAAGCTGGAAAAGGCAATATTTCCTTGACACCTCGCTCCGGCAATGGCATTTTCAACAATTCGTGCACCTGCGCGGCAATTCTCAGGCACTTCGCCCAGCAATGCCCGCCTGCGTGTGAAGGTTTTCCTTATATCAGAATCACCATCGTCGAAATGAAAGACAAATCATCTTAGAGGAGCGAATGATTCATGCTTGATAAAGCCATCAATGGTTCCGTAATGGTTGTCGGCGCCGGCATTGCAGGCATCCAGGCCTCGTTGGACCTGGCCAATTCCGGTTACCTGGTTTACCTGGTCGAAAAGGACTCCGCAATCGGCGGCGTCATGTCCCAGCTCGACAAAACCTTCCCCACCAATGACTGCTCCATGTGCATTATTTCGCCGAAACTTGTGGAGTGTGGAAGGCATCTCAACATCGACCTGCTTACCCTCACGGAGATTCAGGAAGTCACCGGGGAGCCCGGGAATTTTCACGTCAAGCTTCTGGAGACTCCTCGCTATATCGACATGGACAAATGCACCGCCTGCGGGGAGTGCGCAAAGGTCTGCCCCGTCGAAGTCCCCAACGTCTTTGACCAGGAGCTTAGGGAGCGGAAGGCAGCCTTCAAGCTCTACCCCCAAGCCATGCCGAGCGCCTATTCCATTGAAAAAAGAGGAACTTCTCCCTGTAAAGCAACGTGTCCCGCTCATATTTCTGTGCAGGGTTATGTGGCCCTGGCTGCGCAGGGCAAATTTCAAGAAGCCCTGAAGCTCATTAAGGAGGAAAATCCCCTTCCCGCAATCTGCGGCAGGGTCTGCCACCACCCCTGCGAATCGGCCTGCAAACGCGGCGAAGTGGACGAACCGATCGCCATCAATTCGATCAAGCGCTTGATCGCGGATCTGGATCTTAAGGCTGAAACGAGGTTCGTCCCTGAAGTCAAGGAAATGCGAGAAGAGAAGGTTGCCGTTATCGGATCCGGCCCTGCAGGACTCTCATGTGCTTACTTTCTT
>JAWOJI010000321.1:0-3436 GCA_046481735.1 Desulfatiglandales bacterium
CTTATCAAGAAGATTCCCGGGCCGACTAAAATACCACTTCACTCCTTTGGAATCATTGATCTTTTTGTGGCCGATTTTCGCGATTCTGAGCATTTATAAGGGCTAAAAATGGGCTCTCTAAAAGGTTGGAATAAGTGAGATGTTTTTCCGCAAAAATAGTACAAGGAACGAGATTTTCGCATCGATGATCACTTTTTGGCTTTGAAATAGAAACCTTCCTTGACGATCCGGAGCTTTACATCTTGGTTCCCGTGAAACGCCAACATACCTTCTCGTAAAGATGATGAGCCAGGTCTCCACAAGCCAACCCTATGAATCCTACCGCCGTCTCTGCCCTAAACAAAGAACGAGAGCACTAACCCAGAGGAGGTTTTGCGATATGGTCGGCTTCCTCGCCTCTACGGTCTCATCAATGCCCGGATCATCTCCTTAAGCAGGTATGGCAAAACCAGGGAGATCATCATTTCGCTGCCGGAAAGGATTGTGGAGGGGCTTATATGAAAAAGGTTGAGGCAGAAGGATTAGCCCGATCGATTTGAATGGGCATCAAGAAGAGGATACCGGGAGCATAGGGGGTTTGGAGAGCACACTATTTCCCTTTTAGCCGTGCGGCAATCGCCCTGGCGGCCAGCATCCCGCTTGCCGATGCCTGGAGCAGCCCTCTGCTGATCCCGGCCCCGTCCCCGACGGCGAAAAGGTTCTTCACCTTCGTTTCCATCTCCGGAGTCACCTCAACGCGGTTGGAGTAAAACTTCACCTCGACTCCGTAGAGCAGGGTATGGCGGGAATAGACCCCCGGAGCAATCTTCTCCAAAGCCTCAAGCATTTCAATGATGCTCAGCAGGAGACGGTAGGGAAAGACGAAACTCAGGTCACCAGGAGTGGCGGTCTTAAGGGTGGGTCGTGTGAGACCCCTTACGATTCGCTCGGGATTGCTGCGCCTCCCAGCCAGGAGATCGCCGAGCCGTTGTACGATAGGGCCTCCTCCCAGCAGGTTGGCAAGCTGCGCGATGTAGCGGCCGTAAGCAATGGGGTCGTCAAAGGGCTCAGTAAAGGTACTGCTCACCAGAATGGCAAAGTTGGTATTCTCACTCCTTTTACCTGCATAACTATGCCCGTTCACAGTGGTAATCCCTTCGTTTTCCTCCATCACCACCTCGCCGTAAGGGTTCATGCAGAAGGTTCGCACTTTTTCGTCGAACGTCTTTGAGTAATGGATGAGCTTCGCTTCATAGGTAATGTCTGTAATCTCCCGGAGTACGACCGCAGGCAGCTCCACTCGCACCCCGATATCTACGGAGGTTGCCTTTGTTTTGAGCCCGAGCGATGCGGCCTGCTCTTTCATCCACCTTGCCCCTGATCGGCCCGGCGCTGCAATTACAAAACGACTGTTAACAACCGTTCCGTCACCGAGGATTACTCCCTGGATCCGGCCGCTTTCGGCCATCAATCCATCAACCCGACACCCGGTGCGGGTCTCCACCCGGCCAACCAGCGAACTCCGGAGCCTCTCAAGCACAGTCCGGCAGTTCTCCGTTCCTATGTGGCGGATACGACTCGGCACAAGCTCAAGGTCTGCGAGTCTGGCCCTGTCAGCGAGAGCGTCCAGGCGGGCGGTTCTTCTTCCGAAGATCCGGTCCGGCGCCCCATGACCGGCATATATGCCGTCTGCGGTGTCGAGCAGTTGAGAGAGCGATCTCTCTTCCAGGTATTCTCCCAGCACACCGCCCACGTGAGTGGAGAGGGTCAGTTTGCCATCGCTGTAGGCACCTGCCCCACCCCATCCGCAGAGAATGTCCTCTCCTGCTTCATGGCTGCGTTCCTCAAGGGTTCTCCCCTGCTCAAGCAAGAGAACAGAACCGATTCCCAGATCCGCAAGGGTCAGGGCCGCAAAAATACCTGCCGGTCCCGCACCCACGATAACGACTTCATAATCCATGGCGCACACTCCTGTAAGACCCTTCAGTCAGGAGGTCTTATTACCCCTTACGACAGAGCCTAGAGAAAAAAAGCGAGCTCATGTCAACATGAGGAAAGGGGTGTTAAATGCAATAATCCGGGGAGACCAGCTCACCATTCACCTGAGAGCCGGATAGCCGACCTGTACACCACCTGGAGACAATACGATCTGCCATAACTGATTTTGCCTTGCACGAAAGGATCCCGCACAAGACAGTAGATAGTACCTCCACATCCTGTAGAATCGCTCTCCATAGTTCCTCGCGATAGAATCCCAATTCTCTTCGAAATTTCGAAACCAGCACATGAGAGTTTTGTCATAGTCGGGACCAAAGCTCTGCCAATCCTCAATGACAAACACTCCTTCGATAGCGGCGCATATCTGTCTTGCCGACGGCAACATCGAATTCGGGAAAATGTAGCGGGCTATCCAGCGGTCGGTAGTGATCCCTGAGTGGTTCCTCCCTATGGTCTGCAAAAGGAAAAGGCCGTCCTTACTCAGATGGTCCTTCACCACCCTCATGTAGGTACGGTAGTTCTTGTACCCGACATGTTCAAACATGCCAATGGAGAGAATTCGGTCGAATGTGCCATCCAGATCTCGATAGTCCTGCAATCGAGTCTCCACGGCAAGACTTCCGCGCAGTTCATTCGCGGCCTTCATTTGCTCTTCAGAGACAGTAATGCCGACTACTTCGACCCGGTAGTGTTGCGCGGCAAATCTAGCAGTTCCGCCCCAGCCGCAGCCGATGTCGAGGACTCGCATGCCGGGCTGAAGATCAAGCTTCCGACACACAAGGTCCAGCTTTGCCTCCTGGGCCTCGTCCAGGGTGGAAGCATCTTTCCAATAGGCACAGCTGTATATCAGGTGCCTGTCAAGCATGCACTGGTACAGATCGTTGCCGATGTCATAGTGGCGCTTTCCGATTTCAAATGCACGGGACGGTCTCTGCAAATTGACCAGTTTCGCCTTCAAAAGGTCGAGAAAGCGCAATCTCTGCTTGGCCTTCCTCTCCAGATCGATACGCAGGATTCTATGAAAGAACTCGTCAAGACTGTCACAATCCCACCATCCGTCCATGTAGGCTTCGCCCAAACCCAGCGAGCCCTCCGCGAGCACCCTTTCATAGAACCTGTCGTCATGGACCAGAATATCCCATGGTCGTACGCCGCCGATTTCCACGTCGGCCAGGGACAACAGCCACTCCACTTTCGTATGCAATCCCTCGCGAGACATATCCCTACCCGTAGAAATGAAATCCAGGCGCGTAAGGGGCGTGAGAAAAAGGGACGTCCTTGTTCTATAGACCAAGGCGAGATACCCTTCCAGGACCAGACGCCTTTACTGAAGACTGCCCAGATTCTATCAAACAAACGAATGGATCGCAACGCTCCGATACTTGATGTGATAGTTGAACGTAAAGGAACCGGTGTTGCGTCTTGACATTGGACAATTGGCCTTTTGGGGGGGAATGCC
>JAWOJI010000429.1:0-3305 GCA_046481735.1 Desulfatiglandales bacterium
CTCACCACAGACCTCATGGCCAATGATTCGAGGCAACTGAAGCCGATGACTGGCCCATTCATCCCAGTTATAAATATGGGCATCCGTGCCACATAACGACGTCGCCTTCACTCGCACCACAACTTCGGAAGGCCCCGCTTTTGGATCCGGCACATCCGTTAACCTGAGGCCCGGTTCAGGTTTTTCCTTGATAAGGGCTTTCATAAAAATATTATGACATAACCGGAGGGTTACAGGAACCATTGTTCATGAGATAAACAGAAAACCGGCGCCTCGGACCGGTCGGGAATCAACGGTCTCGGCTCTTTTGGAGACACATGAGGACAGTGAATACCAGTACCTTCTTCTGGAACGATAAAGTATTTTACCTTTCAACGAAGACACCCGGATCTCTCTCGCCCCTTTGGGGTTTAGCTTCAAAGAGGAACTAAAGCTGGGGTGATGAAAAAGGCGTTTTTAAGTTAAACCACGATAGAAAATGAATTCCTAAGCCTTGTGGTCCTTTTGAGCCAAAGGAGAGGAATCTCGCTGAGCCGTTGCCTGGTTGTACCAGGTGCGGATCCTTCGTGGAGTCGGTCATGAGCTGCATCGAAGAACTCAGAATGACCAGATGAGAGTGCTCAAAGAAGCTGTCCAGTCCTGGTCTGAGGACGATCGAAGGGAAGGCCGCAGCATGGCCTGCCGCGTCGCGGAGGACGTGACCGTTGTAGCGAGGCGGAGCGTACAGGCAAGTACGTGAGCATGACAAAGGGGTGACCTGCCTGCGGGCTTGCGCGACGAAGTGCTTCAGCGCGTAGACGTGAAGCCGCCCCGGTGAAGGCAGAGAACGCAGTTGGCCTGCCTGCCGAACCTACTTCGCCGAAGTAGCTTCGGCTACAAAGGCAGGAGTTCCGGCGCCGGCACGGCAACCCCTTCGGCAAGACACAGCACATGATTTTTCAACACTCCCTACAACCAAAATGCCGATAGAACGGGGTCCTACGCAGCCGTCAGATCAGCATTTTGAAAGGCCTGATCGCACGAATACGGGTTTCAGGAAGTGAGTGGTTGGAAGACAGGAAAGCCCCGCATATTCAGGCCACAAAAGTGCGAGGGAAAGAGGTAGGGCATTCCAGAAAGAAGTTGTCTATGAAGGCGGTCTAACACTATATCCTAATACAGCGGGGGTTGCGGACCAGGTCGCAGCCCTACCAGGTCGGGATCTTCCCCATCAAGCACCCGACGGGGTTCGTCGTTTTCAGACTTGCGTTGCTCGCGGCGGGCTTCCTTGTCCTGCTGCTTCATTCGTTTGACCATCTCCCTATTTCGCTTGGCTTGTGTTACTTTTGTTGGTCGTCCCATATTCCTCCTTTTTTCGTTCTGGTGATCAATTTTCTGTTCACATCACGGTGCTACTTCTCTCCCTTTCCTCTGAGAGGTCTTCCAGTTCAACATCGCCTGAGTTCATTGAGAAACCTCTGATCCTTGCCCCGATTGTTCCCATCGTTCACGTTCAGGGAATCCCCCTTCTTATTTGGACGCATCCCGACGTGTTTTGTACGCACGCTTCGCGGGAGCCGGAACACGGGGTTCTTTTTTGGGAGCCGTCACCGGGCGCACAGGGCCATCTTGATCAAGCCCGGGACTCGACATCATCAGGACCTGCCGGCGAACCTCATCGATCGGCATAGGAACTTTCTCTTTAGATGGATCGGCGAGCCCAAGCAGATCCCAACGAATTTTCGGTTCGGGTTTAAATGATTTTCTATTTCTGACCTTCCCACCCCACTTCATTGTCAGCTTCATGAGAGGCCTCCTTCTTTGTAAAAGTACATTTCAATCATGACCACCACCACACACCATTTATGAAGACATTGATGCCCGAATTCCCGGTCCCACCCAAATTAAATAGGGCGGCTGTTTCATCTCGACCCCGGAGGTAGGATACAGACGTTTCGCATAGTCATAGGCAATGGTCTGAGCCCCGAGACAGGTAGAGGCTTCGAGGTGATTAGATACAACCTGAAGGTTCCAACGACCTTGAGGGTCTTGGCTTGCTTCAAATAATTCGCAGGTAAAACTTTCATTGCCGGAATGCTGCGTACTCACCATCAGTTGAGAACCATTCGAAAAGGTCGCGATAGGATCAACGTTCATATTATTCATACAGCGATCTGCATCCCTTCTCTCAACAAGGAGACACTCCCTTCTCCAGAAGGAGTTTCATTTTTTTCGCACCTTCCCAAGAGGGTCAAAAAGGCTCGCGATGGCCTTCCTAGCCCTCTCAAACAGGACGACTTCTCATACTCATCAGCCGAAAAATACGGAAAGCGAGGAGAATTGAAAGCAGCAAAACCCGAAAAACAATCGAAATATCAGTCCACCTGGGAAACTGGAGGCGCGAGAGGCAGGAAAATCACCATCGCTTGCTCCGTAGATCACCCTAGCACTCCGCTGGTAGGGAGTCAAATATCCGCACGCTTCTCATCACGTCTACCAGGGTCCACGGGAATCAGCCTGAGCGTAATCCCTTTGCAGCTGCCCCCGGCGAAGAAATCATTCCACCGGAGAGGTCGTCGTCGTGATGCTAAAGGGCAATCTCTTCGCCTTTGGGTTTCCATTTCTTTGCCAGATCCATTGCCTCTTCAATCTGGGATGGGGTCATTTCCTGCGCGAGAAAGTCTACGGCCTGGATCGACGGGTCCACTCCTTGCTGGGCAGCCAGATAGGCCCACATATAAGCCTGGATCAGGTCCTTTTCGACCCCTTCACCCTTATAGTACATAAGGCCGACATGATTTTGAGCACCACCATTCCCCTGCTCGGCAGCCCGAAGAAACCACCGAAAGGCCTCTTGATAATCCTGCGGTAACCCCAAACCCTGGCGGTACATGGCGCCAAGATTGTTCTGAGCCGTGGCATTCCCTTGATCGGCAGCCCGACGATACCATTGGCGGGCCTGTTCAAAATCCTGGGAAACCCCTTCGCCAAACCGGTACATATAACCCAACATGTTCTGCGCCTCGGCATGTCCCTGCTCAGCCAACGGCCGCCATTCGGATAGAGCGGTTTCATAATCTTCCCGCAGATAGGCATCTTCTCCTGCCTGAAAGCTTGCCCATGAGACTCCTGCCCCCACAAGCAGGAATAGCATCAAGAGACTTTGAATGATGACGGGTTTTCTCATCGGCTCACGTCCTTATATTCACCCCATGTGTTTATAGGGAGTATTGAAAAAGGCCGCCGTGCCTTCGCCCAGCTCCCGGCCTTCGTTGCCGAAGCGACTTCGGCGGAGTAGGCTCGGCAACGAAGGCCGGGAGCTGGGC
>JAWOJI010000473.1:0-3651 GCA_046481735.1 Desulfatiglandales bacterium
TGTATAGCCGGATTGACCTGCCTTTGTGCGAAGATAATTCTCCAGATACGTGAGTGGACATATTCGAGCTGTCACTTCAACAAAAATTCCCCAAGCGGCTGCCGGAAGGTGCACAAATGGGATCCAGCGCCACCATAAACCCATAGCACCACCTGCAAGGGCAAAAAAAATGAAGGCGAAATGTAGCAAGAGCACGCCGTCGGCAACCAGGCGGAAAATCATTCTCCCTCCTTTTGCTATTGCTGTTTTATTGGCCTCCATTCCTTTGGGCTGACTTATCTCTCTCCCTGAGTCCATATCCCCGCCTTCTCATCTTTGGCCTTTCTCTCGGCTTCCAGGTAGGGGGCCGGGTCGAACCCCGGTGCCTGAGTTCCTCTGTAGACCTCCGCGAATTCTGCTTTGACCATTTCCAGATTGACGTTCTTCCCATCTACGAAGATCTCCCCCAGGACACGGTTGTACCGATCCATGCCGTAGCCCTTGATTTCCACGGTCTTGTTCAAGACCAACCCGGACAGATGCTTTGTGGACCTCTGACTGAAGGGCTGTTATCCGGGTTCGCGCTTCTTGCTTACACCTAGCCTACATGAACCAGCATGGCATTCCCTTGCTTGGCGGCTGCAGAATAATAACCTCTCAGCTTCCGGAAATAGGGCAAGACCTCCTCAATATCTTTCTTTTTAAAACCGGCAGGATAGTCATAGATCTGAATTTTAGAAGTTTTTGGAGGGTTGCGTTTCTTCAACAGTTCTTTCTCAGATATATTCGCCAGCGCATCCGCAATATCCTGCACCTCGTCCGGCGAGCGCCATGTGAGGTCTGATAAGTACTTGTTGAAAGGGTGTCCGATCATGACGGCATAACCGAGCGGATACTCACCGCTTTTTGCATCGCCTGTGATCAAGTAGTGCAGGAAATGCCAGGTCTTCCCAAGCTCCATGCCGTCATCTTCCGTGAGGGTTTCGGTGACGGCATCCGGGGAATCCGGATCCGGGAATTGGGACTCCATGAACGCCTCAATCGTCTCTTCAGAGGACGAGAGCTTTTCCAGATTCTCCGGGGTTATTTGCCACATGCACAGTTCGACACCCATGGCATCCCTCTTTCAACCTTCCACTTGGAAGGCGACCATCCACTACAGCACTTACCCTGGTCTGGGGGCGTATCCCCGTGAGCGGTACTCCTTGAGGGCAAGCTGACGCGCTTTTCCGGGGTCCTCGAACCAGTCATGACAGAACACCACTGGAAGAACCCCTTGGCCCTTCTTATAAATTGCGGGGCCGCTGATGAAGCATAGGCGTTCGCCATCTCCCGTGATCTCAACCACGGAACCCCAAGGGAAGCCCGCGTACTTCAAAACATCAGCATCATTCGGAATACTGCGATACTCGAATTTCTTTTTCCCTCCCATTATTTGTTCTGCAAAAGGTTGTCGGATGCTTAACGCCAGCTTCGGTCTCATAGAAGCCCCTTTCCAAGCCAAGGCACCGATCTAATTATCTACTTATCAGGCTCTATCCTTCGCTCTTTGCCGACTCTAAGATCTTACCTCTCTCTTGCAGTCCAACTAGTACCTTCACTCGAGTCACCGAAGCGCCCCATTGGAGTCCGCCAGATTGCTGTCACATGACATTCCAGCAAGTAATCCAAGGACGACTCCGAAGGCCGTGATGCAAGCATCTTTTTCATGGTGACTTTCTGACCTGCTTTCGTCAGCAATTACTATAGGTCGAAGTATATTACTCCTTCTCAAATTTTTGGTTTGTGAACTTGAGCGTGCGACCGTTCTCAGTAACTATGCGGACAACGTTGTCCGGGACGCCTCCGGGGATCTCCGCCTCGATCTCCATCGTTTGGAATTGGTCGGTTCTCCCCAATGGTCTATAGACATTCACTCATCAGATGCCCCTTTCCATTGCGAGCCTTGAAAAAGGTTCAAGACAAATTCCCTTTTCAGCTCTTCTTCAGTCCCTTGCCGATGCCCCACGCTTTTCCGAGCTTTTCGCCCACCGACCAGTAGTGATTGTCGGGCATCGTCAGGGTGAAGGGCTTTATCTTTGTTATGTCCAACTGGCCGTCGGTCATATACTTTTCCTCTGTGAAAACCTCCTTGGGCTCACCAATGTAAAGGACGTCGAAGGGGAGCCTGAAGGTATCGTAGAGAGAGAAGGACATTGAAACCGGGCATTCCTTGATCAAGGGAGCATTGGCCAATTCCCCATAGAACACCTCAAAAAGTCGTGATTTGTCGGTCTTGCCGCCCGAAACCAATCCGCAGTAATCTGTCTTTTCAACCAGGGAGACATCGGGGATATTGATGCTGAACACTTTGTGTTCTTCTATGCCTTTGTTGGTGTGATGCGGACCTAAGGCAACCAAGAAGAGAGGGGGTTTGAAGTTCACTCTTGAGACCCAGGCGGCGGCCATGAAATTCGCCTTTCCGTCAACCACAGATCCCACCAGGACCATCGGCATGGGATACAGAAAAGCTGCACCGTTATCAATCTTGATCTTGCTCATTTCTTCTCCCTCCTCACGGGTTTCCAAATTTTAACCTCCTGGCAAAAAGACACCGGGCGTCTCCAGTCTTTGGCGATCAGGCTCGTATGTGCGTATCTAGCAGGCATCTTGAGATTTCTCAGGAACCTGCTCCGGATGGGGGCTTTGCGGAAACATCCAGCAACTTTACAGGTCCGTCAAAGGTCTTCCAGCCATGCCGTTGACCGGCAGGAATGAAATAGCAGTCGTTTGGACCGAGCAGTCGGCGTTCCTCACCTGCAAACATCTCTATCCGGCCCTCCAAAACCATTCCGCACTGGTCGAAGGGATGCTCGTGGCCGGTGTCTTCCTTCCCGGGGTCGATCTGCATGAAGACCATAAGCAGGAGATCCCCGATTTCCGCCTTGCTCATGATCCCCGGCCTGAAAGGCTCCAGTTTCAATGTGTCCAAATCCCAAAAAGCCATCTTTTCGCATCTCCATCTGAGGCGCGGGTCCGCCCCGCATTCACCCTTGGCTCATATCGCTCCCTTCAAAAAAAGGGCCGCCGAGCCGGCCTGAATCGTCGAAGCGGGTCGCTGCCATGGGCAGGAATGGTGCACGACACCAAAGTGATGACTGAGGCGGATTTTGTCCGTCCGGATTACGCGGGGAGATGGATAATGGATAAGAAGTCGCTTTCAGATGGCAGGAATATAGGGGAATCCGCCGTTGCGTGTCAAGGGAAAACCTGGCACGGGATGTTGAGTACTGGAAGATTGCGGCGGACGAGGGCGTCAGAGCTGGTATGATATGCCGTGAACGCAAGGGGGGATGAATTCGAGATTTTCTGAGAGGTGGCGTTTTGAGGGGAAAAGGGGCGAACATCGCCCTGCATGCGGCATATCGGTTTTGATCTCAGATGGAAAGATCTGCCGGATATTCCGGGTTTGCTCTGAGTAGAATCCGGGCGAAGCAGGAGACCTGGATATCCTCTCGAGATCTCAATCCTTTTTGAGTTGAATAACATTTGTCATTGAAATTTGATACAACTGTTATATATTCGGTTTTAAAGGTATCGGAGGCTTCTAATGACACATACGGGGAAGGAATGGCTTCTGCTCATCCACCAGATTCCACCCAAGCCAAGTTATTTCAGGGTAAAGGTTTGGAG
>JAWOJI010000084.1:0-4036 GCA_046481735.1 Desulfatiglandales bacterium
GGAGCGGATCTCCCTGTTGTACTCTTCAATCACCTCCACTTTGCCGAGGCAAAGAAGCGTGACAGCCCGTTTCCAGTCGATGATCTTGAGGGGCTCATAGGTGATATTCAAGAGCAGCACACGTTCCATAAGCCGATCCTGGAGGCAGTCACCCTGGCAGATTTCATCACGATTGCAATAAATAAAACAAAAAAGCGGGGAATTCAACTGAAAAATGGAGCAGTTCCGCCATATCCTTGTTGGGGGGCTCCTTGACGGGGCAGGGGGCTCGATTCGGCGTGAGATCCTCATGACCGTGAGCGAAGGAACTCTGGTTTCATTGGCCGAGGCGAGCCGCGATGATCTTCTGAGAGGCGAATTTGCGGATTTGACCTCTTGCACGGTTCTCCCGGGCCTGGTGGATGCCCACGTTCACCTGGCGATGTCCGGCATCGAGGATTTACCGGAGCGGGAAGCCCAGCGCAACGCTCCTTTTGAGCAGGCTGCAGTCAGGATTCAAGGCAACTTACTCGAACATATCCTGCATGGGGTGGTTGCAGTGCGCGATGGCGGTGACGAGAGAGGCCATGCGCTTCACTACAAGAAGCGATTTCTGGATGATCGGGTATCCCAGACGGATGTGAAGGCGGCAGGTCAAGGGTGGCATGCAATCGGAAGATACGGAAGCCTCATAGGCGGAAGCCCGAAAGATGGAGAGACACTCGCGCAGGCCATTGCAAGAAAAGAGGCGGGAAACGATCACGTAAAGATCGTTAATTCAGGCCTGAACAGCCTCACCCGGTTCGGAGAGGAGACGGCGCCGCAGTTTTCCCTCGAAGAACTCGAAGAGGCGGTGAAAAAAGCGCACGCTCTCGGGAAGAAAGTGATGATCCACGCAAACGGGCGGGCGCCGGTGAGGCTGGCTGTGGAAGCAGGGTGTGACAGCATCGAGCACGGCTTCTTCATGGGAAGGGACAACCTGGAAATCATGGCTGAACGTAAAACGGTTTGGGTTCCCACCGCCTGCACTATGGCTGCCTATGGGGAAAGGCTTGCAAAGGGAAGCAAAGAATCGGAGGTGGCGAAGCGAAACCTTGATCATCAAATCGGCCAGATTCAGTTGGCAAAGAGCCTGGGGGTCCGGGTTGCTGCAGGCACGGATTCAGGCAGCCCGGGCGTGCATCACGGAGAGTCGCTCGCCCGCGAAATGGGTCTGCTAATGGATGCGGGGTTCTCGGTCCAGGAGGCGGTGAATAGCGCAACGGCCCGCGGAGCGGCCCTGCTTGGTGTGGAGGACCGAACAGGCGTTCTGGCCGCCGGCGGCCCGGCCACCTTTGTGGTGGTAAGGGGCACGCCGGGAAGTTTGCTGGAAAGGCTTACTGAGCCGGATCTTGTTGTTGTCAAAGGAAAGGTGGCAGGGGGGAACAAAAACAGCGTCTCGCCGAGACGAAGAACCTCCGAGGACAGATGACAACATGGCGATAGAGATAGGGATCAGGGGTCATGGGTTTCTCCTCCTAATCAGGACGGTCACCCCTTTTCCTTCGGGCCGACCTGTTCTGGGCAAGGATTTTGAGCCTGTTCCTTCTGTCAGAACCAAATCTGCTGTCGTGTCCGTTTCCCCATCTTTGGGATTTTGACATTTGGCATCATCTTGAGTATGTATAAAACTTCTGAACTTGAAGGAGGGAGGGTGAAAGCATGAAGGTCCTTGGGATTTACGGGAGCCCGCGAAAAGGGGGGAATACGGATCAGTTGCTGGACAAGGCTTTGGAAGGAGCTCGCGCGGCAGGGGCGGAAGTGAATACGGTTTATGTCAGGGACTTGCAGATGTGCGGATGCATCGAGTGCGGAGGCTGTGACAAGACGGGAAAATGCGTGGTTGAGGATGATATGCAGCGCGTTTACCCCTTGCTGGAAGAGGCGGATGTGATTTTTCTTGCTTCCCCAATCTTCTTTTACAGTGTGACCGCTCAGGTGAAGGCCCTCATCGATCGTGTCCAGGCCATGTGGGCAAAACAACAACTCGAACAAACCCCGGACGAAATGAACAGGTACAAACGAGGCAGGGGATACCTGATTACGGTCGGCGCAACAAGAGGCAAGAACCTCTTTGAAGGGGCGCAGATGGTTGCCCGCTACTTCTTCGATGCTTTGAACATGAGCTACGAAGGGGGGATTTTTTTTAGAAGCCTCGAGAAGAAAACAGCGGTTAAAGAAAACCCTGAGACCCTCCAGGAAGCTTTCAATCTGGGCCTCAAGGCGGTAAGCTCCTAGTTCGAAAGGTGAAATCCGCCTTCGCAGATTTGCTTTTCCCTGAACGCCGAACACTTAATTGCTCTTGCGCACGGCGCGCACATTCCCCTTCAGCCTGTCGAGCCCTGCTCTGGCAAAGGCCGTCTTTCCGAAACGCGACTGAAATGCACCGTCCTCCATGTTCAGAAACTCGTCCGTGGAAGGCAAAACAACTTCCGACATGTCGCCCTTCTTGTTGAAAGGGCAGGCCTCCTGGCACCGGTCGCATCCAAAAAAGCACTTCCCCATCCTCTCCGAGAGATCGTCGCCAAAGGCGCCTTTGTTCTCAACGGTCAGGTAGGAAAGACATCTGGAGGCATTCAGAGCAAATGGACTTTCAAGGGCGCCCGTAGGACAAGCGTCCAGGCAAAGGGAGCAGTCGCCGCATTGCCCGGCCATAGGTTCAGCCGGGTCAAAGGGAATCACTGCGGTGGTGAAAATTTCAGCCAGATAGAAATACGATCCGTAACCCGGGATGATCAGGAGATTGTTCTTGCCGATAAAACCGATCCCTGCAGCTGCGGCCAGGCTTCTTTCCATTACGGGGGCGGAGTCCACGCAGACTCTGCTCCTGCTGCCGGGAAAGGTCCCCTCCACGAAAGAGATCAGCGTCTTGCAAAGCGGCCTGAGCCGGAAGTGATACTCCTCGTTTGCCGGGTCCGCATAGCGTGCCACGGAAAAACCGTCTTTGGTCGTTGGCTTGGTGGCCGGATAGGGATAGGCCAAAGAGATGACAGTCAGGCAGTTCTCAAGCATCCGAGAGGGGTTTTCCCTAAGATCCAGGTTTTTTTCAAGCCACCGCATCTCCGCATTCTTGCCGGCATCCAGCCAAGCCTTGAAATGGTCGAAATGAAGAGGCCTGCCCGGCTTGGAGAATCCAACGGCAATGAAGCCCAGAGACTTCGCTTCTTCAACTAAGGGGATCATCGAGATCGTAGGGAGTGAGGCTCTCGAAACCTTCCTCGGTGACCAGGATGGTCTGTTCAAACTGAGCCGAGAGGGATTGATCGTCGGTTACGGCCGTCCAGTTGTCGGCAAGGATATGAAGGTCCTTTTTCCCAAGATTGATCATGGGCTCGATCGTGAAGACCATTCCTGGGACAAGCACGATTCCTCTGCCTTTTTGCCCGTAATGGGGAATCTGAGGGGGCTCGTGAAAGTCAAAGCCCACGCCGTGCCCCACGAATTCCCGAACCACCGAACACCCTTGCGCTTCGGCAACGCGCTGGATGGCCCAGCCTATATCCCCCACCCGGTTTGCAGGCTTCACCATGGCCATCCCGGCCTTGAGGCTTTCTCCGGCGACACGCACGACCTTCAACGCGTCCAGTCCGGGCTGTCCCACAAAGAAAGTCTTGCTTGCGTCTGCGTAGTAACCGTTCAGAACAGGGGTGACATCGATGTTGACAATATCGCCTTCCTGCAAAGTCCTTTTTCCCGGGATTCCGTGGCAGATCTCCTGGTTCAAGGAGACACAGACGCTTTTGGGATAACCGCGGTAGTTGAGAGGCGCCGGAACGGCGCCTTGGAGGATCGTGTGCTCGTGCACCAGGGTGTTGATTTCATCGGTTTCCATGCCCACCCGGAGCTTCTCTTCCACAAGGTCCAGGAGGTCGAGGGCCAGGCGCCCGGCTTTCTTGATCGCCTCAATGTCCGCTCTTCCCTTGAGCCGAATCCTGTAGTCCCTGTAGTAGGATTTTTTGACATTGTCTCTGCTGGAGAAGTCCCTGGCCAGGCAGCATTTCTTGTACTTGAGCCCGCT
>JAWOJI010000086.1:0-3378 GCA_046481735.1 Desulfatiglandales bacterium
ATCCAGACCACCTCACCTCTTGACGGCCGATCGATGTGGATCGAAGTCTTTCCGGCGCAGGTATCCAAAAGCCTTACGACCGCGTGGCTGGCCGCGAAGTTGACGATACCCCGCGACCGCACCGTTTCGGTGGGCAACGATTACAACGATCTTGACCTGCTCGAATGGACCCCAGACCGTTTTGTGGTCGCCAATGCACCCCGCGACCTCAGCGCACGGTTTCCGACGGTCGCCTCGAACAACGACGGCGGTGTGGCGGAGGCGGTCGACCGCTGGCTTGAAAAGTGCTGAAAGTTTTTGGCAACGGAACTCGGCCCGGCGCAGCAGGGACTCGACGCCGACGAGGTGCTTGAGGTTCACCACCTGCCCCTTGAAAAGGCCATCGAGATGATTGTAGGCGAGATCCAGGACGCCAAGAGCATCTGCGGACTATTGCTCGCGGAGAGGCACCGGTCCACCATCCGATAGCGTGCCGAAGGGAGGCTCATAGGAGGGAATCTGAGCCTGATCACCCATTTGCTCGGGACTCCTTTCATGCCTTCCCCTGAAGGATCGCTGCTCTTTGTTGAAGAGAAGGGGGAGGCCCTTTACCGGATCGATCGTATGTTGACCCATCTTCGTCTCAGCGGTTTTTTGGCCCGCTGCGAGGGCGTGATGATCGGCTCCTTTGAAGATTGCGGCGACCCTTCCGAGGTCGACGCCCTAATCGAGGAGAGGCTGGGTGATCTGGGTGTCCCGGTGATGACCGGCCTTCCGGTGGGGCACGGCGAGGAGAATGTTGCTTTGCCCATCGGAGTGAAGGCCGTTCTTGACACGACTAGGGGAACGCTGGCCTTGAAGGAACCCTGCGTTCTGCCTTAGAGGCGAACGTCCAAATCCGTTGCAAACCCGGGGAGAGAGCAGTTCGGATGGGGCGACGGCGCCTTCAAAGAAAGGCGCCATCGTGCCGTGAGCGGGCGGTTCGAGCGGGGCAGTGTTTTCGGCCGGAGTTTTCAGGTTGTCAGAACCGCATGAAAACGATATGTAATGGTGTGACTTGGGACGAAAGGGCTTAGGTACATTGGATTCTATAAGAAGGCTGGGAGAAGCCGGGATCAGAACACTCCTCATGTTGGGACGGATGGGGATTTTCCTTGCCAAAGCTTTTGCCTTCACCGTGACACCCCCCGTGAAGTTCTCCCTTCTGATCAAGCAGATCCAATTCATCGGATTTCAATCCATCTCCGTTATTTTCCTCACCGGCGCCTTTACCGGAATGGTTCTTGGGTATCAAGGCTTCAACACCCTGAGCCGGTTCGGTTCGGACGCTTTTTTGGGGCCTATGGTGGGTTTGTCCTTGATCAAGGAGATGGGCCCCGTCATCTCCGCGCTGATGGTTACCGGAAGGGCGGGCTCCTCGATCACTGCGGAGATAGGGATCATGAGGATCAGCGAGCAGATCGACGCGCTGGAACTGATGGGGCTCAACCCGTATCGCTACCTCATCGTTCCCAGAGTGCTCGCAGCCATTGTGTGTCTGCCCCTCCTCACTGCGATCTTTGACGTGGTGGGGATTTTCGGCGGCTACCTGATCGGTGTGAAGCTGCTGGGAATGAGTTCAGGGGTGTACTTCGGGGAAATGATCAGCTATGTGGAAATGAAGGATGTTCTGGAGGGCCTGGTCAAGTCCTTGAACTTCGGGGTGATCATTGCCTGGGTGTGCTGCTTCAAGGGATACTACGCAGGCTTTTATTCGGGTTTTGGGGCGGAAGGAGTGAGCAAGGCTACCACCCAGGCGGTAGTGCTTTCGTCCGTGCTGATTCTGGTGTGGGATTACTTCCTGACCTCCACCCGTATTTTTATGTAGAGAATCATGATCAAAATCGAAAACCTACACAAGTCCTTTGACGGCGTTACAGTCCTGAAGGGGGCGGATCTGGAGGTGGAAGCGGGCCGCATTCTCGCTTTGGTCGGAAGAAGCGGTTGTGGAAAAAGCGTACTTCTGAAGCATGTCGCGGGCCTGATGAAACCGGACAGCGGTCGTGTTCTTGTGGATGGTCATGACATGTGCTGTCTCAGGGGCAGGGAGCTTCTTGCACTCAGGAATCGCTTGGGCTTCCTTTTTCAGAGCGGGGCCCTTTTCGACTCCATGTCGATCTTTGACAACGTGGCCTTCCCCTTGCGGGAGAAGACAAAGCTCAAAGCGAAGGAGATCCGGGAGAGAGTGATGGCCGAACTTGAACAGGTAGGCCTGCTTGGGGCGGAAGAGAAGTTCCCCTCCCAGCTCAGCGGGGGGATGGTCAAACGGGCTTCCCTGGCAAGAGAACTTGTGGGGGAACCGGAGATCATGCTGTTCGACGAACCGACAACAGGCCTCGATCCTCTTACCGGGCAGACGATTTTGGATCTCATCGACTCCTGTCATGAACGCCTGAATTTCACCGGGATCATTGTCACGCACGAAGTGCCGAAAATCTTCCAAGTGGTGGACCAGGTCGCCATGATTGACGAAGGAAGGATCCTTTTTCAGGGCGCACCCGAGGAATTCCTCCAGTCCGAAGATTCTACCTTGAAATCCTTTGTTGCTGCAGGCATGGACTGGTTGAAGAAAGACCCTGAATGCTACGCCGATACCATGGACAAGATCAGACGCAAGAAGGATATTTACTACCTGTAACCGGAGTGTCTTACCCGAGAGAGGTGAAGGGATGAGAAAATGGGATATCGAGCTCACCGTGGGGTTGTTTCTGATCGCAGGAATCATTTGTCTGGGCTATTTATCCGTCAAGCTCGGCAGGATGGAGGTTTTTGGAACCAGGGGGTATGAAATTCACGCCTTCTTTTCAAACAGCGGAGGCTTGAAAAAGGGTTCTTCGGTCATGATCGCAGGGGTGGAGGTCGGCCGGATCAGAAGCATCACTCTTGAAGATTACCAGGCTCGGGTCGTCATGAGTATTGCCGAGAATATCGAAATCCAGGAAGATGCCATTGCGTCGGTCAAGACAAGGGGACTTATCGGTGAGCGATTTGTCGAAATTTCGCCGGGCGGCGCAGAAAGGATCATAGCCCCGGGAGGACGGCTGCGAGAAACTCAGCCGCCCATCGACTTCGAGCAGCTTGTTTCCAAGTACGTGTTCGGCGGCATCGAGTGATCCCTCTGCGGTCACGATCTCGCTTCATTCAAGGGTGACGGCTTCGTAAAAAGTCCATCTGCGGCGTTGCGCTTCATCTTTCGTCACTGCGGCGTACCTCTATGTACGCCTCATTCCTCAAGATTCGCGCGCCTTGCATCTGGCGCTTTTTACTGTGCCGTCCTCATTGACGACTTCTTACGAAATCATCAAGGTTCAAGGCTCAAGGAAGAGAAGCAATTAAACGTTGTGGCATGCACCCGCCTTC
>JAWOJI010000098.1:0-6018 GCA_046481735.1 Desulfatiglandales bacterium
GAATTCAAGGGAAGGGGCCCGATTCGTAAAGCATCAAAAATTGTTACAATTCCAAAAATTGTACAACTTCAAACGGAAAAATGTGATCCTTTGTCTATTGATATAATTTTTCGAAGCTTTAATATGAAAGTGTTTTATATGTTCCGTGCGCTGCCCCAAGGGAGTTTTCAAAGGAAAGTTTGATATTTCAGAAAACCTCACGTAAAAGGAATTTCAGGAATCATGTAAAGCGAAAGGAGGAAGACAGAATGAAGAAGTTAGCGGTGTTGATTTTCTTGAGTGCTTTTGTTTTTGGATGTGGCGGTGCGGCCCAGAAATCGGAATTCTGGCAGCACGGCTCGATGTACAAGACCGGTGACCATCTCAAGTACAGCTGGTCCGGTTACAAGAATCCAACCGCCGATACCGGCAAGCAGTCCGTTGAACAAGGGTGGTGGGGCATCGAGATCCCTTATATCCCTGGGAAGTGATGTAACGAGCTTCCGGTTGTCTTGTGTCCGAGCGAACCGGGGATCGAATTTTTTCCGAGTTTGACAAACCTCGTGGAGCGGTTCCAGTGATTCCCACGAGGCGTGGAAAAAGGGCGCTTGTGAAAGCGCCCTTTTTTTGTGTTTCATTGCCTTTGATGGAAAGGCGGGTGCCTCTCTCGAATCGATCCGCAGATTTTTATTGACATTCAAGGGCAAATAAATAATAAAAATCAGGATAGAACCGAACTTGCTCCGCTCACCAGTGGAATGTTGGAACATGGGAATGTTGAATTCTGGAGTACGCGGAAGCGTTGTTTTGTCAACGTCCCACCCTCCCACCATATTGCAGTTTCATGGGCAGGTTACGAGTTAACGCATTGCCGAAGAGCGCTTGTTTTCAATATGTCGTAGAGTATCCGAGACGTTCAATTGGGAATGAGGCATCTGAGAATTTTGATGGTTTACCTCGGATGCCTTTTTAGTTCAAAAGACCGCGCCATGAGTGAAAGGACAATCACATACAGGAATCACGAGGAGACCGGAAAGGATTCGGGGCAGTTGTCGGCCCTTGACGTACTCAAGAATCGTGGAGTCAAAGAGCTCGGCAGAGTATTGGCTGTGAGGATCAGCGGCGAACTACGTGATCTTTCCTCTCCTGTGAACGGGGAGGTGGAGATTGAACCGGTGTACCTCGAATCCGAAGAGGGGCTCGAGATTTTGCGCCACAGCGCTTCTCACGTGATGGCCATGGCGGTAAAGGAGCTTTTTCCGGGGGTCAAGGTCACCATCGGACCCGCTGTTGAAAACGGCTTTTACTATGACTTTGACTACGAACGGCCGTTCAGGGAAGAGGATCTGCCGAAGATCGAAGCGAAGATGCGCGAGATTGTGAAGGCGGATTACCCCTTTATCAGAAAGGAAATGAGCTCCCGGGAGGCCCTGGAATTTTTTAGATCCGAGAATGAACCGTACAAGGTGGAACTCATAGAGGACTTGGGGGCGGACAGGGTTTCCCTTTACACTCAGGGGAGTTTCACAGACTTGTGTCGGGGACCGCATGTGCCTTCCTCAGGGAAAATCAAAGCCTTTCAATTGAACAAAGTTGCCGGCGCATACTGGCGTGGAGACGAAAAAAGGCCGATGCTGAGCCGAATTTACGGCGTGGCCTTTCAGGACCAAAAAGCCCTAAAGGAGCATCTGCGGAGACTCGAAGAGGCAAAGAAGCGAGACCACGTTCGCCTCGGCGCCCAGCTTGACCTGTTCAGCACACATGAAGAGATCGGGGCGGGCATGATCCTTTGGCACCCCAGGGGAGGAATCTTGCGCCACGTGCTCGAGGAATTTGAAATCCGCGAGCACCTCAAACGGGGCTATGAGATCGTCAAAGGGCCCGAGATCCTGAAGACAGAACTCTGGAAGAGATCGGGTCATTTTGAGAACTACCGGGAAAACATGTATTTCACGGAGATCGATGAGCAGTCCTATGGCATCAAGCCGATGAACTGCCTTTCCCACATGATGATCTACAAGTCGGCCTTGCGGAGTTATCGGGATCTTCCAAAACGCTACTTTGAGCTGGGCCTCGTGCACCGGCACGAACGCTCCGGGGTTCTGCACGGGCTTTTGAGGGTGCGAGAGTTCACCCAGGATGATGCTCATATTCTGTGCACCCCTGAGCAGTTGGACCAGGAAATCAAAGGTGTGCTCGACTTCGTGAAAGATGTGATGGCCATTTTCGGGTTCGAATACGATCTGGAGATCAGTACGAGACCTCAGAAGTCCATCGGCGCGGATGAGGACTGGGAAAGAGCGACAAGGGCACTGATAAAGGCCATGGAGGACAACCGCCTTCCTTACCGGATCAACGAAGGCGACGGTGCGTTTTACGGGCCGAAAATCGACGTGAAGCTGAAGGACGCCCTCGAGAGGAAGTGGCAATGCGCCACGATTCAGTGTGACTTCACCCTTCCGGAGAGATTCAACCTTTCCTACATCGACAGAGACGGCCAGAAGCACCGGCCGGCTATGATTCACCGGGTCATCCTGGGAGCGCTCGAACGGTTCATCGGCATCCTGATCGAACACTTCGGAGGCGCTTTTCCAACGTGGCTTGCTCCGGTTCAGGCGACTCTCCTCACGGTCACGGACCGGAACATCCCATACGGCGAAACACTTCGCGGGAAACTCCAGGAAGCCGAGATCCGCGTTGAAACGGATTTTCGGAATGAAAAGCTAAGCCTCAAGGTGAGAGAGGCTCAGCTTCAGAAGATCCCGTACATGTTGATTATCGGCGATCGAGAAAGCCAGGACGAGGGAGTCACTCCCAGACTGAGGAGCGGCGAGAACCTCGCCTTCATGAAGGAAGACGAATTTGTCCGGCACATCCAGGAAGAAATCAGGCAAAGGAGGTAAGGGCTATAGCAAAGAAAACCGATGACGTGAATGTCAATGAGAGAATCCATGCAAAGGCGGTCCGGCTGATCTCTTTTGATGGGCAGCAGCTTGGGATCATGTCGATCCAGGATGCGCTGAATGCCGCGCGGCAGGCAGGAATGGATCTGGTTGAGGTTTCACCGAACTCGGATCCGCCTGTGTGCAAGATCATGGATTACGGCAAGTACAAGTACCAGGCAAGCAAGAAAACGCAGGAGGGCAAGAAAAAGACAAGAACCCTCCAGGTCAAGGAAGTCAGGTTGAGACCCCGCACAGATGAGCATGACCTGGGTTTCAAGATCAGGAACATGAAAAAGTTCCTTGAGAAGAAAGACAAGGTCAAGGTTTCGGTCCTGTTTCGGGGACGGGAAATGGCTTACATGGACGCCGGCAAAACCCTCCTTGAGCGAATCGCTCAGGAGGTCGAAGAGCAGGGCGCCGTTGAGCAGCCCCCAACAAGGGAAGGTTGGCGTCTCACCATGCTCCTTGTGCCGAAGTAGAACTCTCACCCTTTTTGCCGGTTTCATTGTTATAGGATCGAATCCCGGCATTGTTCTGGAAGGGCGTATCTGCCTCCAGTAAAGGGTAACTACAACCATAAAAAGGGCGGCTTTTTGAGTTGCCCTCGGGAGGAGGTAAAAATGCCAAAAATGAAAACCAATCGTGGGGCTGCAAAGCGGTTCAAAACCACGGGAAACGGTAAGATCGTTCGGAGCAAGGCTTTCGGCAACCACATCTTGACCAAGAAGACGACCAAGAGAAAACGAAAAATCCGTCAGTCAGGCCTTGTGGACGGAGCCAACATCAAGAATGTCAAAAAGCTCATCCCCTACCTGTAATCGACACAAGAAAGGGGCAAGAGAGCTTCTGCGAAGGAAAAGAGGGAAGCGATGTCAAGGGTGAAACGAGGATTTAAAGCAAGACAAAGACGAAACAAGGTGCTGAAAGCAGCCAAAGGCTTTCGCGGAGGCCACAGCAAGCTCTATAAGACTGCCTTCATTACGCTGAGCAGAGCGAGGATGTTCGCCTATCGCGACCGCAGAACAAAAAAGCGTGAATTCAGGAGTCTCTGGATTACGAGAATCAATGCAGCGGCAAGGCAAAACGGACTATCCTACAGCAAGCTGATGGGAGGCCTTCAAAGGGCAGGAGTCGACCTCGACAGGAAGGTCCTGGCGGATATGGCGGTGAATGATCCGGCTGCTTTCGTGCAAGTGGCAAACCTTGTGAAATAGGGCCGACTCAAGGGAGGCTTTGGCCGCACCTGCGGCAATACGGACAAATGGGGCGGTTTTGCATGAAGGACCGTATTCTCGACCTGGAGAGAAAAGCGCTTCAGGAACTCAATGCAATCCATGACCTCACCGGGCTCGAAACGTTCAGGATTGCTTACCTTGGGAAAAAGGGGCATGTGACGGCGTGGATGAAAAAGCTCTCAGATCTCCCCGCCGAGGAAAGGCCCGAAGCCGGTAAACTGGCCAACCAGGTTAAGGCAAACTTGACCAGACATTTCGAGGCGGCAAGGGAAAGGCTCGCGGCCGGCAGCAAAAAAGAGAAAAGCTTCCTGGACGTCACTCTTCCGGGGCGCCGCCCTGCAAGAGGTGGTGTCCATCCCATCACCAAAGTCTTGCTGGAGATTTGCGAGATCTTTGTGAGGATGGGCTTCAAGGTTGTGGAAGGTCCTGAAGTGGAATTGGATTACTACAACTTCGAGGCTCTGAACATCCCCAAGGATCACCCGGCCAGAGACATGCAAGACACCTTTTATGTCTCCCCCAGCGTGCTTCTGAGGACCCACACTTCCCCGATGGAAGTTCGTGTTATGGAAAGTCAGCCGCCCCCTGTCAGGATCATTGCTCCGGGCAAGGTGTACCGCAGAGATTCCGATGTAACTCACACCCCGATGTTCCATCAGGTGGAAGGATTGCTGGTGGACAAGGGTATAGCGTTCAGTGACCTGAAGGGAACCCTTACAAGCTTTGTTCACCAGATGTTCGGCCATGACACGTCGGTGCGGTTCCGCCCCAGCTTTTTCCCTTTCACGGAACCCAGCGCCGAAGTCGACATCCGGTGTGTCATTTGTGGGGGAAAAGGCTGCCGGACTTGTTCCAACACGGGCTGGCTTGAAATCCTCGGATCAGGGATGAATGACCCTGAAATCTATAAGTTCGTAGGCTATGACCCGGAAGTGTACTCCGGCTTTGCTTTCGGCATGGGGATCGAGCGGGTTGCCATGCTCAAGTACGGTATAGACGACATCCAGCTCTTCTACAAGAACGAGATGCGGTTTCTGAGGCAATTCTGAAAGAGGAATGATGGAATGCGGGAACAGTGGAATACTGGGGAAAAGCGTGCATTTCTTCTGCGGGAGCCTGCAAGGTAAAGCGTTTTCCCGCAACCATCGTCCCATCCTTCCAAGATTCCATTGTTTCATTATTCCCGGCGACGAGAGTGTGCTTCTATGCGTGTCAGTCTCAACTGGTTAAAGGAGTTTGTTGACATCGACCTGCGTCCAGATGAGCTTGCCGATGCCTTGACCATGGCCGGCCTGGAGGTCGAGTCGAGGGCGCCTTTGGGAAGGTCCCTGCAAGAGATCGTGGCCGGACGAATTCTTTCTGTTCGCACCCACCCTCGATCAGACAAAGCGTTGTTCCTCTGCGATGTGGACACGGGGCGCGGGGTTTTCCAGGTTGTGTGTGGTGCGCCCAACGTAGAGATCGGGATGATGGCGCCCATAGCCCCACCCGGAACCATCCTCCCCGGAGGGGTCAAGGTAAAAGAAACCCGCATCCGGGGCGAGGTCTCGATGGGCATGCTCCTCGCAGAAGATGAAATGGGCTTGACCGACGATCACACGGGCCTCATGGTGTTGCCCCCCGATTTGGCGCCCGGCACACCCGTCGCCGAGGCTCTTCGCCTGGAGGACGATGCCCTTGAAATCGCCATCACGCCCAATCGCGCAGACTGCACCTCCGTGATCGGCATTGCGAGAGAAATCGCCGCACTTACATGTCGGGCACTGCGAAAGCCTGAAATCCATTGAAGCCCGTCTGTTCATCAGACTCTTCACGGAGAAGGTGATCATTGAGAGCAGGGACAAGACCAAGAACCCGAC
>JAWOJI010000180.1:0-3619 GCA_046481735.1 Desulfatiglandales bacterium
GCTGGGTTGTGCAGCCTTTTGCTCGTTCCGGCAATGGCACGGGCCGGTGCGGAAGTCGGCCAAATTCCACCCAAAGTGGAATTGAAAGAAAAGCTGGGTGGGCGCTTGGACGGCACGCCTTGGAGCAGCGAAGAGCTCAAAGGCAGGGTGCATGTCCTGTTTTACGTCGACCCTGATGAAAAGGATACGAACAACGATGCATCCGAGGCCTTGGATAAGGAGAAGTTTCCGCGGGAGCAATTCCAGTCGGTTGCGATCATCAACATGGCGGCAACCTTCATGCCCAATTTCCTGATTTCCGCTTCCCTCAAGGAAAAACAGGAGAAGTATCCCAGGACGCTCTATCTCAGAGATTACAAAAAAGCGCTCGTCACTGAATGGAGCCTTGCCGATGACAGCAGCAATGTCCTCGCTTTTGACAAGGACGGGAAAACGATCTTTAGAAAGGACGGCAAACTCACTGCCGTGGACATTGAGCAGCTTATTAAGGTGATCAGAGAAAATCTCTAGAAAGGCTTTATCATCCGACGGCCGAGGAAAAAGAGGCGTTGCACTTGTCCTGCAGCCGGTCGCAGGCCCCGACTAGCCTGCAATCCCCCGGTTCATCTGCCACAACGCGAAGTTTAAACCCGCTGCGAAACCCACCCAAAACAGGTACGGCAGCATCAGCAGTCCGGCTGCTCGCGTCTCGCCCCAGAACAGCGCCGCCACGATGAGGATCACTACCCAAAGAATGAGGATTTCGAAAAAAGCCAAATCAATGCGATGTGCACCGAAGAACAGATACGACCACAAGGCGTTCAAGGCGAGCTGCACGATAAACAGGGAGAGCGCCACACGGGCGCCCGAGAAACCCGCTCTGCGCCACACAAGCCAGGCAGATACACCCATAAGCACATAGAGAACTGTCCAAACAGGGGCGAATACCCAATCCGGCGGGTTCCAGGCGCGTTTAGCCAAGGCTTCGTACCAGGCCCCCGGCGCAAAGCGCGAGCCGATGAAACCGGCTGCTAGTGAAACCGCAAGCCAGCCGATGAGGCCGAGAATATTTTTCGCGGCGTCCATTTTATCACTTGTACTCCTTTCACTTCATTGGTGGAATATCGCTTTTCACTTTTCACGGGTTACCCCGTACCGTCGCAAAATGTTTTGACAGAAACGCCGAAGAAGACGGGCAAAGGCTGGAAAACTGCGACGTAGCTTGGATGGCTGACGGTGCCTCACTGCGCGAAGCCGGCGAGTAACCAAGCCTCAGGAAAAGACCTTCGGCCGTGGTTGTGAGAAGGAACAAGGATTCTACACTCTGCGCGGCTGAAAAGGACTCGGCGAACGCAACGAGTTCACGAGCGAGGCCGCGCCCGCGAAAGGTTGGGGCAACGGCAAGGGAACGAAGCAGACCAAGGGGGGGGTAGAGTTCGAGGCACACCACCGCAGCCAAGGCGCCACCAACCCGAACACCAAAAAAATGGCGCGAGGACGAAGGCAAGATATCTGCCACAGGCAGATTGCACTCGGCTAGAAGAGGAATGACTTCTTCAATCGACGGCAGAGGCTCAATGTTCATGGTGTGCTCTCTAACGCCTGGTTTCACGGGTGCGAGATGAGCCTAAAGAACTCCATCTGCACATCTCGCAGCCCGAAAAGCGGACGGCCGTAGGCCGAGCAAGCGGCAGGGAGCGGTCCGCTTATCAGCTTGGTTAGATGGAAAAGCTTCCTTGATATTACCTTAATAGGGTGCTAAAAAGTCCACATATTTCAATATTATCGTTGTAAAGAGGGAAACAGGCGCCGCATATTTTCCATTCTTGGCATTATATGAGCTGATAGGATGGAAGGAAAGCCAAAATTCAGCCCCGACAGCAGCTTACGGTCGATGGAGCAAGTGAGGCAAGTCTTAAGCGATTGTCTTCCTATACCGGGATGTTTTAGACCAGCCCGTTCAGTGAGAAATCACTCCTGTGAGAGCAAAGCCGCCACATGAGGAGAGCGGGCCTCCAAGTGCCTCGCTGCATCAGGGGAGGGGCCAAAGGAGGATGAAGGGAGCAATCAGGATATGAAGAATCTGGAGCTTGAACAGAGCGAGGTCCTCTTTGGCGCCGACTCCGAAAAAGGCATCGTGGCCGTGGAGCCTGTCGGTCAGGGCACGATGCGCCTTTTCATCAGGGATGGGGAAGATCTTCAGACAAGAGACGAAATTTTCACGCCCTTCATGCTGGTGGAAGATGAAGAATTGATGAAGGGGTTCAAGAAGCCCTACCAGGCCGAGAAGCTTTCCTCCGGCAACGAGTACAAGTATCTTATCCTGTTCGAGGCCTGGGACGACTGTCAGAAGGCCCGCACTTTTATTCAGAACAAGACAGGCGACAGCGCCTCTTCCCCCCAATCTCCCTACCTGTTCCTGTCCGACCCGGTACAGCAGTTCCTGCTTTTTACGGGCAAGACCCTGTTCAAGGGCCTTGGGTTCAAGGACGTTCATCGTCTGGCAATGGATATCGAAACAGCCTGCGCGCCCGGATATGAGTTCTCCAACCCTGAGCGCGAGGAAGACCGAATCATTTCGATTGCCCTGGCGAGCAGTCGCGGCCGTGCGGAAGTGCTTTTCGGTCGGGAAATGGGTGAGAAAGAACTGCTCCTTTCCCTCTCCGACAGGATCAGGGAAATGGATCCTGATGTGATCGAAGGACACAATCTTTTCAACTTTGACCTGGAGTATATTCGGGCGCGAGCAAAGATGAACGGCGTGAAGCTTTCCTGGGGAAGGGACGGGAACGAGCCTCAAATCCGCAGGTCCCGTTTCACCGTAGCGGAGAGAATCATCGACTTCAGTCGAATGGACATTTTCGGCCGACACGTGGTGGATACGATGTTCATGCTTCAGTACTACGACGTCTCGGCCAGGGAGCTTGAAAGCTACGGCCTCAAGTCGGCGGCAAGGCACTTCGGTCTGGCTGAGGAGGACCGCACCTACATTGAAGGAAAAGATGTGCAGTGGTTCTATGACAACGAACCTGAAAAGCTGAAGAAGTACAACCTGGAAGATGCCAAGGAAACCCTTGCCCTTTCCGAACTGCTGGGTTACTCCTTTTTCCTCCAGGCGAGGATCTTTCCTTTTTCTTTTCAGAACATTTTCGTTCGGGGGAACGCCACCAAGATCAACGCGCTCTTCCTGAGAGAGTACATCAAGAAAAGGACTTCCGTGCCGAAACCTAAGGGGGCCAGGGAGTTCGAGGGCGGGTACACGGATGTGTTTGTTCACGGCCTGGTGCAGAACGTGGTCCACTGCGACGTGGCTTCCCTTTACCCGTCAGTGATGATCTCATATGGTTTGAAGCCTTCAGGGGATTCCCTGGACGTGTTTTTGCCTTTGCTCGGAAACTTGAGGAGGTTCCGCCTCGAGGCGAAGAACCTGGCCCACAAGGCGGATAACCCGCATCAGCGGGATTACTACCAGGCGCTGCAGCAGACCTTCAAGGTCCTGATCAACTCCTTTTATGGATATCTCGGCACAGAACTGCACCACTTCGCCGATCCCCGGGTGGCGGCCGAGGTGACGCGAACCGGGCGGGAGGTCATCCGGAACATGCTGGATTGGCTCAGAAAGGAGGGGGCAACGCCCGTG
>JAWOJI010000376.1:0-2636 GCA_046481735.1 Desulfatiglandales bacterium
TAAAGGAACCGGAAATACCGGGCAGGATCATGGCGCAAATAGCCACGGCGCCGCTCAGGAACAGAAACCAGGGCGCCTCCGGGGTGTTCACCGGAACCATCCCAACCAGAAAGTAGGCGCCTGC
This sequence comes from Desulfatiglandales bacterium, assembly GCA_046481735.1. Classification (GTDB taxonomy): domain Bacteria; phylum Desulfobacterota; class DSM-4660; order Desulfatiglandales; family HGW-15; genus JAFGDM01. Next base: position 125 of record JAWOJI010000376.1, read on the forward strand.
CGCTCCAAAGGCAGCCCAGAGCAGGGCGGCCAGGTTCCTCTTTTCGAGGTTTCGGCCGACCGTCAGAATCGAAGCAAGGATGAGGCCGAAAAAAAAGGACCAGAGGAAGACCGGCTTATATTCAAGAAGCCAGGCCAGCAGTTTGGCCAGAGAAAAGACGGCGAAGAGAATCCCGATGACGAGGGCGCCCAGGAATTTCCAGGGTATGAGACTCAGAGCCTCTTTGAGCCGGAATGAAAGGAGGGTCCTCAGGAAATTGGCGTTGACGGATCGGATGGCTTCGATAAGCTCCTGGTAAATCCCCAGGATGAAAGCCATCGTACCCCCTGATACCCCTGGAACCACGTCTGCCGCGCCCATGCACATTCCCCGGAGAGTGACGCCGACATAGCCTGCGGCGGATCTCTCCTGCCTTGCCTTCATGAAGTCCCCGCATGCGGATTTCATGGCTGGTGTTCCTTTCGAAGCAAATCCAGGAGCGTTTTGACCGGGCTGAAGGTTGAGAGAGGGACCTCCACAAAGACCGTGTTCCATCCGGCCATGGCGCCGTTCCACAAACCGGGCAGTTCAAGGGCTTTCAAATCCCTTCCCTCCATGGACTTGACGGAAATGAATCCGGTCTTGGGATCCACAAACTCCCGCAGGGAGAAAGGTCTGCCCCGGTGATCTCTCAGGCCGCAGACCAGATCCACGGGATTGAAATGGGTGGAAGATTCCCAGATCTTTCGCTGTTTCCGGGAGTTCATCTCCACCTGAGAGGCTTCCACGATCTGGCGAGAGAGCGTTCCGTCTCGGTGTCGCACCCAAAATGGACCTCCTCCGGGTTCTCCCTCGTTTCTGACCATGCCGCAGACCCGGATTGGGCGGTCGAGCCTGGAGACCAAGTGAGCGACCTTATCCTTTTGAGGCAGTCCTTCCGGGAGAAGGAAAGCCAGATGCTGCCTTGCAAATTCAGCGGCTTCGTCGATCCTGTCTTTTTCCGCGTTTTCCGCCAGTAGTGTTTTGAGGTGAAAGAAAACATTATCCTGAAGCCACAAGAGAAGTCCGCCTAGGGCTTTCTTGAAAAGGAAGGTGCCCTCCTTTCGGTGATCCGGGAGCACATTATCGATGTTTTTGATAAAGACGATGTCCCCTTCCATATCATTGAGGTTTTCAAGAAGCGCCCCGTGCCCGCCCGGCCTGAAGACCAGCCTTCCCCGGTCGTCTCGAAAAGGCCTGTTGTCCATATCCACGGCAATCGTGTCCGTGGAAGGGCTCTGAGTGGAAAAAGTGACTTCGAAGGTGATCGTAGAGCCCTGATAAAGGGCTTTCGCCTCTTCCACATGAGCGAGTATCCTCTCTGCGTGTTCAGGGGAGACCGTGAAATGAATCCGGGTTATTCCCTCTTTATCCTGAACATGTTCCACGGCTTCCACAAGCTGCTCCTCGAAGGCTGTGCGCGGAGGGAGTTCACCATAGGCGTGGAACTTGATGAGCCCTTTTGGAAGGTTTGGCAGGTCAAGGCCTTTTTGGGTGAGGAGGTACTCGAGGATCTGCTTGAAATCACCTGCCTGAATCAGCTTTTCCACATCCAAGCCGTCTCCGGCCATGGCGGCCTTGAGATCTCGATAAAATGCGAACGCCTGAAGGCCTTTCATGAAGCGAAGGATTTCCTTGCAATCGCGATCACCTTTCTCCGCTCCGGCCATTATCTCCTTTTCCCGGATGGTTTCATGCTCCCTGTTGAAGGCGAGGAGCAGTTTGAACATCCGGCTGGCGGCCCCTGAAGCAGGGACAAATTTCATTGCCCTTCCGGAAAGTCTGGCCCGATGATAGGCGTTGCAATAGCTTCTGATCTGCTCCCCTGTCAGGACCTCGATCCCGTCTTGGATGGTGCAAGGCCGGTCCAGGCAAAGCGGAGGAAACCCCTCTTTGAAAGCCTCGATTTGCCGAAGCACCCGGTCGTGGGTGAGTCCCTTGTTTTGGAGCTGTTCCAGGTCCTCTTGAGTGAAGTCAACCCCCTCCCCATTCATCGTGCTCTCCTCGGGTGTTTCTCAAATATCATCTGCGGGTTGTCGGATCAGGCTTGCACCGGCAGAATAGAAGAGAAAGGCTATGGTGTCAATGCCTTCGGCCGGGCCCTGCACCGCCACCAAGACATCATCTGCTGCGTTGCCCTCATCCATCGTCACTGCGGCGTACCATATTGTACGCCTCATTCCTCGGGATATCGGAAGCCTTGCATCTGATGCCTTCCTGGTGATCAGGAATCCTATCCGACCGTTTGATGCAATGCAATGAGCCGGAATTAGACGGTGGATTTAGGCCGGGCTGGGAAGGCCCGAGCCGGGTGCACGACATGAAAGTTAGAGCTTGACCCCGCGTTTGGGATGTGCGATCATCTGTCAGTTTATACAACTGACAGGTGGAGAAAATGCGCACCATCCCAAGTGAGGACCTCGAAGAGCGACGTGCCATGCTTCGGGAGCAGTTATGCCAGGTGGGCGATTTACGCCTTGGTTCGCTCATCTAT
>JAWOJI010000466.1:0-6445 GCA_046481735.1 Desulfatiglandales bacterium
CATAGCAACTTTTTCTTTCGGTTTTTTTTATGAAATTAACTCAGCGCTATCTATTCAGATATTCACGGTTTATTCTATTTTAATCTAAAAAACAATGCAGTCTGACGATGATTCGCTCAATTTAGTTTTGGTTGATTGAAAAAAGAGGAATGTTGGCCATAAGCCTCACAATTAAAAATCCCTCGGATGGACGAGCTTCTTGACTAAAAAGACAGTCGCTGGCTGACCAGCGAATAATAGGAATTATGCCCAGTTCGATTTCTTCCAAGATATGGTTAATGCCTCGTGGGGGAACCATGGGGACGCCCTTAACTTATGAACTTTATACATCAAATTAGATCATTAAGTTAAATAGTTAAGGGCGTCCCTCTTATCCCGCAGGGCGGCCTGGGCAAAGTTATCGATGACCCGGAGGATGTTGGTCAGGGACAGGGGCTGCGGGATTTCTCCGGTCGGGCGCGATTGGATGGCCGAAGGCGCCACTGACTGCCGACCCTCGTTCAGCATGGAAAAATTATAACGTCCGGCATGGTTGATCTGCACGGCCGCGCGCGCTCCACCTCGTTTGACGGCCATCAAATTCTCCACGGCAGTGTGCAGCAATTCCCTCTTCATCTGTATGCCGCCCATGACTACACGCTGGATGCCTTGCAACAACTCTTCCGGCGCCATGTCCTTGAGGAAGATATATCCCCCCGCACCCGCGTGGATGGCGTCAATGACATAAGAATCGTTGAGGTTCTCCGTCAGCACCAGGACAGCTACCTCCGGGAATTGCTCTTTGATAAGCTTCGTTGCCTGGATGCCATCCAAGGTGCTGGTCCGCGTCTCTGTCAACACGATGTGGATAGGTCGTCCCTGGTCAGATGCCCGTTTTAGCTGCAGAAGAGCTTCATCCGCATCAGCAGCATCCGGAAGCAGAGCGATCCCATAATCCATAGTCAGGATCGTCCGCAGTTCCTCCTGAACAACTGGATCGAAAGCAATCATCAGGACCCGCACCGTTTTCAACTCCGTGCGCCCTGTCTCTCCCGGAATCAGTAGCTTTTTCGGACTCTCTGCCACGCTGGCTGCATATCGCTTCTTTGTAATCGGTAGATCCAAGGCTTGAAGGACAACGGTAGCGTCTGAAAGGTCGCCGATTATGGATTTCTTAGGAAACGGAGATTCCCTGACGAGCGCCGGAGTTCCTATCACCTGGGCCTCTTTAGCAGTCTGGGGCGCCCGTTCAATATCGACGACCTGAACTGAACTGGCAGGTAGATCATAATCCTGTAACATCTCCCGAAACCGAGCGACAGCACGCGCTGATTCCGGTCTCTCTTCTCCGGTGATGAAAAGCTTCAGTCCAAGACCTTGAACGGGTGCTTCTTGCTCCTTATGGGTCACGGCTGGGATGTCCATGGTGTTTTCACTACCTCCTTATCGCAGCCAGGCCTTCTTGTGCAACTCCAGTCTGAATGAGAAAGTGAAAGTTGGCCTGGTTCTGCCATAAACTGATTAATAAGCCGTTCGCGCTCCTCTTCCGGCCACTTCGGCTCCGTGCTGCCGTTAAATCTTTTTCGGGTATCCTTGTTTGCTTTCACTGATTTCCTTATTGTTATTCTGGAGAAACCGGATGCTCGGGACGGCTCGTCGTTTGAGCCTGTTGCGTGGGTAGTTCCAGGAAGGCTACCACCAACTTCGAGCGGGACAACAGGTCACCGATGACCCGCCTTTCCGGAAGAGGATATGTCCTTATCGTGGTGGGGATTGCCAGAATCTGGTGCTTACTGGCCAACTCGGGGTGCTCAAGCAGGTCTATTACCTCAATAGCGTAGTCGTTACCGAGATATGAATTGCATATCTGCTTCAGGCTGCTGAAGGCAGAAATAGAATTCGCCATGCCACCAGCAACATAAAGGGTGAACTTCCAGGTCTTATGACTTCTTTTCTTGGCGCCCACGCCGCCTCCCTAGCTGTTTCGCCTCACCGAGGTGCATCTTAGCCGTAGTCACCTCAAACTGCTCGGCTTCCAGCTGGGTCTGTTCCATTTCAATATCGGTGGCCTCAATCTCAGCGCGCAGGGTGGCTATCTGGGCTTCCAGGACAGCGCGCTTTTGCTTAGCCTGTCGCCCCTTCCTATCCATGTTTTTTTTTCGGAGGATCTGATCAACGTCGTTTTTCTCTTGCTGGGCTACCCGGGCGGTGCCAGTTAGAATCCCGGATGGACCCACATACACGTCAACAAGCTCCACCCCACGGTCAGTCAAAAGGAACTCCCGCACCTTGCTGTCGTGCGCCATGCCACGGGATTTCCAAATATTCAATAACCTGGTTCGCTCGCCGTTCATTTCGAGATTGCGTAGCACTATCCAGGTGTCCATTAGTGACGAGACCCCGACCTCCCCGGGTGATTTCTGGAATTCACTCCCCGTCAGGGTGGTAAAAAGACCGGTTATCGCCTTCCCCTTGAGAAAGTCAATCATCCGGGATACCATTGCCTGGACCTCGTCGAAAGACCCAGCGGAGAGCAAATTGGTAATAGGGTCCAGGACGACTACTTGCGGCTGAAATGTTTTAATCTCACGGGCCATGGTTGCCAGGTGCATTTCCAGACCGTACATGGTGGCTCTTGATGAGCGAAATCTGAGGAGATCTTCCTTTATCCACGGCTGGAAGTCGATACCGATAGAGCACATGTTACGTATGATCTCATATTCCGACTCCTCGAAAGCGAAATAGAGACAGCGCTCACCGCGCCGGCAACTGGCGTGGGCCAAGTGTGCTGCCAGACTGGTTTTGCCTGTCCCAGCTTCCCCGCTGACGAGAATGCTGTTCCCCCGGTAGTAGCCCTGTCCTCCTAGCATTGTGTCAAGCTGGGGGACTCCAGTGGTTATCCGTTCTGAAGACACTTCATATGCGGGTTGTATCGAGGTGATAGGAATCAAGGAGATGCCGTTCTCACCGATCAGAAAAGGAAATTCGCCTGCACCGTGAAAAGAGCCGCGGTATTTCGCCACCTGAAGATAGCGGGTAGCGATCTTGTTGCTTACTCGCTCAGTGAGTAGAACAATGCAATCTGGAAGGGAACGACCCAGCCCCTGGCGGATCATCTCCGTTTCACTCTCCGCAGTAACCACTGTGGTAAGCCCTTTTTCTTTCAACCAGCCATAGAGGCGTAACAGTACGTCCCGAACGGCCGATGCATTGGAAAACCCGTAAAAGAGCGCCGGGATACCGTCCAGCAATATCCTCCTGGCGCCAACTCTGCTGACAGCGTGCTCAATCCTGACCAGCAGTCCATCGAGGTTATATCGTTCTGCCTCGATAAATTCAGCGGGCTTCACCGACATATAGTCTATCGCTATCTTCCCGCTGGAAACCAGGTCCTGGAGATTGAAGCCGAAGGAAGAGGAGTTGACAGTCAACTCCTCTTCCGTTTCCTCGAAGCTGATGAGAACACCGGGCTCGTTGTACTGCCGTACTCCCCGGATGAGGAATTCCAGACCGAATATTGTTTTTCCGGAGCCAGCCAATCCCTGCAGAAGAGTTATACGTCCGGCAGGCAGGCCTCCCAGAGTAATATGGTCAAAACCCTCTATACCGGTAGGCACCTTAGATCGTTTTACGGCAGTGGATATTTCGCGTTGCTTTTTCATTTTGTCCCCCTTTACTGTTAGCACGAATTATGCAACAAAGAATAAACTCTTCTCCTGAAGCATAATCGTGAGTACAAGAAATCAGGCATCGCGAGCTAATTGTAGCACCAACGGAATGGAATGTCGCAAAAGCTTAACAAGATAGTAGGGTGATAAGAAGTCGCTTTCTGATGAGAGGAGCATAGGGGAATCCGCCGTTGTGTGTCAATGAAAAATCTGGCACAGGATGTTGAGGACTGGAGGATTGCGGTGGACGAGGGGGTTTGAGCTGGTATTGGGAGCGAAGACTTCATTGCTGCCGTCTTGCAGATCAGCCAGACCGCCAGGCGCAAAGAGCCCTACACCAATCGACGATCTCCGTCCGGCCCATAGCGAACCATGCGGGTTTTGAAGATCATGCGCCGGGAAGAAGGGAGGAATCAAAACAGCACAAACACCCGGTCATCCGGCCTGACAAGGTGTTTGCGTTCATCTTCTGTGGTGACCTGGATCCATTTGCCGCCGTCAATCACTTCAAGTTCTGCTATCGTGTGAACGAGCAACAACCCGGTTGGGTGCTGCGGGGTGATCACATAAGATTCCGCCTCCAGTTCCTTTGCCTTTTTGACTGTCATTCCGTAACTCATGGCTGCCTCCATAAATTCGAAAGAGGCCAGAGACTCTAGGTCCCCGACCCCTCCCAGGCGATTAGATGTTCATTTCATTCCTTGACCAAGGACAGGATAATGCCCCCGATCCGCTCGAGTTTGCACGATTCCTCGGCACTCAGGACAGGATCATGAGCCGCAGGGGTATAAGCGCCCAGCACATGGAACATCGTCATGCCAGGCTCGATCTCCCATGCTTGTTGAACCGCCTCCGCCTCTTTCTTGGTGATATTGAACTGCCGGTTGAAAGTCCCGATGGTGGACAGTGGGTTGTCCAGCCTGGTTTGAGTGGAAATAGCGAACCGGCCTTGATTTCGCTCGGACTCATAGACCACCTGCCGGAGCGTATCAGGGAATTCCTCCAGGGCCTTTCGAGACACATGCCTGAACCTGCTCGCAACGGCAGTCTTGGCAATCATCCCATTGGAGCAGATGAGCCGGTAGAAATACCCCTCGATGGTGAAGGCCAATACCCCCACCTCGCTGTTGGCGATGCTGATGCCGGGAATGATCTTGTCTTTGTCGCCGAAACCAAAGGTTCTCGTGAAGTCAGGCACCCTCAGAAGCAGGATCTCCAGGTCCAGGGAGTAGTGAACTTCCGTCTCCGAGCTGAAGCCGTATTCCACCATCCGGGACATAATCTCCATGTGGTCGATGGCCGTGTAGCGGTCGGTGAAGACAGCCCGAAGTTTCTCTCCGTCGAAACGGCAGAACATGGTCTCCCGTTTCTCCCGCTCTTCCCGGATCCAGTGGTTGAGGTTCTCTGCCTGCAGTTCTGCGGGACACCTGACCAGGTAGGAGTGGGGCACCCTCAGCCGATTTGCGAACAGCCTCTGAGCCGAAGGAAGCACCTCCACATCTTTCCCGCTGATCCACATTCTGGTGAGGGAATGAAAGAGCATGTCCGTGACGGGAACCCGAAGCTCAATCGCTCTCAGAACATGGTTGATGAGTTGGATGAGGTGCTTGTGATCCAGCTCGGTGCGGGTCACGAAATAGTGCTCAAAGGCGGGCTTCTTGGTCTTGAGCAAGACATCGTATCTGACCAGGCAGGAGTTCTCCGTGGTGGCCACCTTCATTTTGGTCATGGCATAAGAATAGACCGTGGCCTGCAGATCGTATTCCAGCCGGAGAGAGGAAAACCTCTGCGCAGAGGTCTTGAGCTCGCCGATCAGGTAGGTCCCCTGGTCGTCCCGCTCAACCAGGTCGTAGTAGCCCACCATCTTGATTGGGAGATCCCCGCCGCCGTTAAGGATGTCAGGGACTGAGACGGTAAAAGGCACCTCGACCCCTGCAATGTTCTGTGGCCGGATCTCCTTATGAAAGAGCTTGAGGAGCTCAATTCCCTGTTCTCGGAGCGTTCCGAGGGTCTCGCCGTCCTTCATGGTCAGTTTCACATCGGTGCTCTTGATGTCGTTGTCAAAGACCAATTCGAAGGTACCGATGAGCTGATCCACCGGGACGATTTCTCCATCATCTTTCAGGGACCGGTAAAAGGTCTCTGCGGCCCGATGAATGGCTTTTCCAAAGGGGAGGGCCACCGGCCTGGTCTCCCAGGGCGTTCCCCAGACATAGCTGTGGCCGTATTTTGCTGGACAAATCAGGTAGGTGTTGAGCTGGGAGAAGGAAAAGTGGAGCTGGTTCTCGAATTCCCCTCTCGGCACTGGGTTTTCGAATTCTGGTTCCATTGCGTTCTCCTTTCCAAAATGCAAAAAGGGGGAGCAGGAAACGAACCCCCACTCCCCCCTTGCGGTTGAAGGTTTCTGTCTGTCAGGCCGACCGCTCCTTCAGGGTATCGATGAAGGCGCTGGCGTCCTTGATGGTCAGGTAAGCCATCTTGACCCCGAAGATCTTGATGGACTCCTGATCCAGGTCCTTGGAGTTGAGTCCCAATGTTTTGCCCAGGTTCACGGCGTAGTTGAGCTGCTTGTTGGTGATCCGGGCGTCTCCGTTGCCGCCGTTGCCGGATTTATTTCCATCACCTCCTTTCGTCTCCGGCGTCTGAGGCGGATTAGATTTGGGAGTGCCGGTCTCACCCTTGGGCGCGTGCAAGGACTTATCCCCGTTGTAAAGGTAAAGGCCCACTCCCAACATGGTGGCGCACTTCTTGAGGCAGTCCGTGCCTGCGGCCTTGAGATCATCCGCAAGGGAGATGAT
>JAWOJI010000468.1:0-7297 GCA_046481735.1 Desulfatiglandales bacterium
TGGCCTCCCGCAAGTTCAACGCCCTCTTTTTTGTGACCGCTTCCATGGCCTTCGTGGGAGGAGCCGTCATCAAGTACCCTGATCAACCGCTCCGCGTAAGCCTCATGGGGATTGCGCTGGTACAGACCTCGAACATCGCCTTTGCCTTCGGACAGATCTATTACAAACGGCTTTCAGCAACGTATCCTTCATGGAACGACCGCTCCGTGTTCGCCTTGCTGTACCTGGGGGCTGTCCTCATCACGGCTCTTGTTTCCATGTATTCGACCCAGTTCTCCCGGCCCCAGGTCACTGCTTCGCAGGGTCTTGTCCTGGTTTACCTCGGAATCATCGCCTCGGGGATTTGTTTCTTCCTCTGGAACAAAGGCGCAAGATTCGTGAACGAAGGCACTTTGGCCATCATGAACAACCTCAAGATCCCCCTGGGGATCATCGCTTCTCTGATTCTGCTCGGGGAAAGCACCGACTTCCTGAGGCTCGTCATCGGATTCGGTCTCATGGTGGGCGCCGCCTACCTTTGCGAAAAACCGGGGAGCGTCCTTGCAAAACAGCCTGCGCATTCCTAGGGAAGTGGGTCGGGATGAAAGGAGGAAAAAGATGGTCGTCACGATTGTGGAAGTGCTTGTGAAACCCGAGCATATCGATCGGTTCATTGCCGCCACCCAAGAGAACCACAGGGGCTCCGTTCAGGAACCGGGGAACATGCGGTTTGACGTGCTCCAGTCTCCTCAGGATGCTTCCCTGTTTCTTCTCTACGAGGCTTACGATTCCCCTGAAAGCGCTGCAGCGCACAAGAACACGCCCCATTACGCCAAGTGGAGAGACGCGGTCGCACCGTGGATGGCGGTTCCTAGAAGGGGGACGCCGTATAAAGTGATCTGCCCCTAGGCAAATGTGGACCTGCTTCCAGCGGGATTAGAGCCCCGAAGGGGCGTTATATGAAATCTGCCATCGGCAGATTTCATGAAGGCGAATGCAATGAAGCCGTTTGATTTCTACCGTTGCCCAAGGGTCATTTTCGGACCGGGAAGGATTTTGGAACTGGGAAAAATCGCAGCCCGGATGGGTTCAAAAGCAATTGTTGTGACTGGGGAAAGTTCTCTGGATCGAGCGGGGAATTGGGACAAAATCGCCCGGAGCCTTTCGGGTTCATCCGTCACCTTCAGCCGGTTCACGGTCAAGGGCGAACCCTCACCCGATCTCGTTGATACTGCAGTGGGGGAATTCCGTCACCACCCACCGGAGGTCATGATCGCCATCGGTGGCGGCAGCGTGATGGACTGCGCCAAGGCGATTGCTGCCATGCTGCCCCTCGGCGAACCTGTAACCCCTTATCTGGAAGGGGTGGGCAACAAAAACCATCCCGGCATCGCTCTTCCCCTGATCGCCGCACCCACCACGGCGGGAACAGGCAGCGAAGCCACCAAGAATGCGGTCCTGAGCAGGACCGGGAAAGGGGGGTTTAAGAAATCACTCCGCCATGACAACTTCACGCCGGTGTGCGCGCTCCTTGACCCTGAACTTACCCTGAGCGCTCCGCCCCCGGTCACTGCCTCGTGCGGCATGGATGCCTTCACCCAGCTTCTTGAATCCTACGTCTCTCCAAAGGGGTCGCCCCTCACCGATGCCCTTGCCCTGAGCGGCATCGAACAGGTTTCTCCCGCCCTTGTCCCCGCGGCAACAGTCAGGGGAGACAACATCGGCTTCCGATCCTCCCTGCTCTACGCAGCCTTTCTCTCAGGAGTCACCCTGGCAAATGCCGGGCTCGGCATCCTCCACGGCCTTGCCGGCCCTGTGGGCGCGCTTATCCCCATGCCCCACGGCATGGTTTGCGCCACCCTTTTGTTGGAAGGCTGCCGCATGAACATCCTTCGCATCAGGGAGCAAAGGGGAAAGGGCGACCCCACGCTGTTGAAATACGCACGTGTGGGCCGCATCCTAGCCCGCAATCCCCTCGCGGACGATGATCAGGGATGCATCCTTCTTCTTGAAAAGCTGAGGGAGTGGACGGAAAAGCTGGCGATTCCCAGGCTGGGTGATTTCGGGTTGAAAGCATCCGATCTGGCCGGCCTTGTTGCCAAGGCCGGCCAGAAGGCCAACCCTGTTCACCTCAGTCCACAGGATGTCGCGGCTATCCTAAAGGCAAGGCTGTAACCGAGGCCGGAACGTATTCGAGGTTGCCTTGCTCTGCGAATTTGGTATATGCTGCCTGAAAGCAATCCCGGCAGGCGTATTCTTCAAAAAACTGTCAAGGTTGACAACGTACAGGAGCCGTCAAGTGGCGGAGACCTACCTGATTCGCAAAGGAGTCAAAGTTCCCTTTCAACTCCCATCCAGGTGGGAACTTCTCTCGTTCAGTGTTTTTCCTGAACAGGAGCAGGTGGATAACCCAAAGACTCGGGCGCGGCAAACCCTGAAAGACCCTATCGGAACAAAACCCCTCGCAGACACCATCTCCCCCAACCACCGGGTTGCGATTCTGGTGGAGGATATCACCAGGGCATCCCCAAAAAAACTGATTCTGGAAGCGATTACCGAGGAGTTTCAGGAAATGGGCATCCCGGAGAAGCATATCGCTGTGGTCATCGCCCTGGGAACTCATCGGCCCCTTTCGAGTAAAGAATTGGAGGAGATCTTCGGCAAAGATCTCCTGAAGCGTTACGCTTTCTTCAATCATGACTGCCAAGCGCCCGATCTTGTTCCTGCCGGAGAGCTTCTGACAGGACGTCCCGTTAGGATCAACCGCAGGGTCTGGGAAGCCGATTTCAGGATTGGCATCGGCTCCATATTCCCTCATCCCATGAACGGCTTCGGAGGGGGCGCGAAAATCCTGTTTCCAGGCGTTGCAGACTTTGACAGCATTTTAGAACACCACCTGCTTTACACCTTCCATCCCGGGACGGAACTGGGAAAAGTGAAAGGGAACCTCTTTCACGAGCAGGTCTGCGCTGTGGCTCGATCTGCGGGGCTGAATTTTGTCATCAATTGCGTCATGAACCAGAACGACGAGGTTGCAGACGTGGTTTGCGGCGATCCCATACGCGCCCACGAGGTTGGCATCGAGAAATGCAAGTCCCTTATTTCCGCCACCTTCGACCGCAAGGCCGACGTGACCATCATCTCTTCCTTCCCCTACATGGAGGGGCCGCAAATCGTGAAACCTCTCGCCCCCGCCTCCGCGGTTACCAGGAAGGGGGGCTGCATTATCCTGGCGGCCGACTGCTCGGGAAATCTGCCGGACCCATTTATCCAGGCTTTCCAGACCTTTCATGAAGAATTCGAGAGCAATCTCATGGAGGGAGTTCTTCATCATTTCCGCAATAAGGTGCTGATCATGAAGGGCGGCGCCATTGACTTCAACATGGCGTTGGGCATGACTCTCGCAGCCCAGCACCGCTTCAGGATCATCCTGGTGACCCGCGATATCCCGAGAGAAAAAGGAGAAATGATGGGCTTTCTCTTTGCCGAGACCCTGCCGGAGGCATTTGAACATGCCTCACGGTTTTTTCCGGCGCCGCAAGTCCACGTGATACCGTCAGGAGGCGTCATTCTCCCTGTGCTTCAAGAAGCGCCGTAATGTGGCCTACCCCGGACGAAACGCCATGGATGACCCATTTGTCAAAGCTTATCATGAGTTCAGGGATTCCATTGACTTGACAAAAAGCGGGGTCTTGCCGGACATGGACAATCTCGTCTGGTACCTGCTGATGGGAGTTCCCCGGGTGCCGGCCGACGAGGACACAGCACAGAATTCGCCTTACCTCGCGATCGAACAGCGGGTGATCATTCTGAAAGCTGTTTTTGTTGAGGCCAACCGTCACGAAAGAGAGTCATTTCTGGATCAGGGGTTGGGAAGATACGATCAGGCAGGCAGGATGGCAAGGGACCTCCTGCAGGAGACAGCGTAAAGAGAGGACCTCCTGCTGAAGCGATCCTCCCCGTGAGCCCACCTTCACTTTGCCGTCTTGGCCGGACTGTGGGGTTCCCATGGATGCGTACCTCGATCAATTGCCTCAACAGGTGCTCCACGGCCTAACCCTCGGCGGGATCTACGCCCTCATAGCCGTCGGGTACACCATGGTTTACGGCGTTCTCTTTATGCTTCACTTCGCCCATGGCGAGATTTACATGATCGGCGGTTTTGCAGCGTGGTGGACCCTCAACCTGCTCACCAGAAACAGCGTACCGACCATTAATGCGGGCCTCCTCATTCTCCTCATGATCGCTCTGGCTATGACGGTCGCCGCGTGTCTCGGAATGGCAATCGAGCGTTTCATCTATCGCCCCATACGAAAATCGCCCCCCTTTAATCTCTTTCTGGGTGCCTTCGGTCTGTCCGTGTTCCTGCAATCAGCTGTCTTCGCCTTCCAGGGCCCAGAACCCCGATTCTTTCCCTCTTATACCCTGATCCCTGAAAGCCTGCGACTCTTCTATGTAGGGGATGTTGTCATCTCCTTCATGAGGATCATGGTCACTGGGATCTCTTTCATTCTCATAGCCCTTGTATTGATCTTCCTGAAGGCGACAAGAGCCGGCAAAGCCTTGAGGGCGGTAGCCCAAGATCGTGAAGCTGCAACCTTGATGGGAATTGACTCGGGCAGGGTCGTGGTGCTTGCGTTCCTTGTCGCTTCGGCTCTCGGCGGCGCCGCAGGGACCCTTGCAGGCTTGCTCTTCACCCAAGTCGATTTCTCCATAGGACTTCAAGCCTGCCTCAAGGGTTTTACGGCAGCCCTCTTGGGGGGCATGGGGAACATCTTCGGCGCCTTGTTGGGCGGCGTCATTCTCGGTCTTCTGGAGGCCTTGGTCGCCATCTTTTTTCCCGCGGCATATCAGGAAGCAGCCGCCTTTCTGGTTCTTGTCTCTGTCCTTATTTTCAGGCCGCAAGGCCTGATGGGAGAAAAAGCCCTGGAAAAGGTCTAATGGGCGATCACCCGATCCATACAGAATCAGGCCGCAGCGGTGGACTGCTTCTCTACGCAGGAATTGCCGCAATTCTTGCAGCGGCGCCCCTCGTAATGACCGCCACTCCGTGGCTCAGGATCTACACTATGACAGGGCTCTATGTCATGCTCGCCATGGGGCTCAACGTCGTGGCAGGATTTGCAGGGATTCTGGATCTGGCTTATGTGGCTTTTTTCGGCATCGGGGGCTATCTTTTTGCCATTTTCTCGTTCGGGTGGCTTGGCATTCATCTCCCTTTCCTTGTAACGCTCCCACTAGCTGCATCCGCTTCTATGGCCATCGGTTTATTGGTGGGTTCAACCGCCGTGCGACTGAAGGGAGAGCATCTGGTTGTTGTCACTTTCGCTTTTGCTCAAATCTTCAAGCTTTTCGTGCTCAATCTCGATCGCCCCATCAACATCACGGGAGGCATGCACGGTATCCGAGCCCTCGACCCGATCCGTTTTTTCGGCTCCATACCCATGTCTCCGGTCGCCTATGCCTATCTGATCTGGCTGGCCGCCGCGTGCGTCACCATAGGATGCTCTCGATTGAAGCAGTCCCATTACGGTCTAGGCTGGGAGGCCATACGAGAGGATGAGCCGGCTGCGGAGTCCCTAGGCATCAACACGTCCTTGATGAGGCTCAAGGCATTTGCCGGCGGGGCCTTTATCGCCGGCGCCACAGGGGTTCTCTTTGCTTCTTTTCAGGGTTCGGTTTTTCCCCACAATTTCGATTTCCCTCAACTTGTCACCGTTTACTGCATGCTGATCCTGGGAGGCCTTGGGAATGTGAAGGGTGTCGTCCTGTGTGCCGCGCTTCTTTCGATTCTGTCTGAGTTTCTGGGAAGGTACGGGGTATATCGTGTCATGCTCTTCAGCCTCACTCTCATTCTGCTGATCGGCGTAAGGCCCCAGGGGATCATGGGATTGATAGGTCTTGCCGCCAGGAAAAGAGCGCAAGGGGATGAGGACGGCGCCGCCAGGGATGCCGGCAGCCTCCGCACACCCCTGGAGGCATCCATCAAAAACCCCCAAAGAGCGGCGCACCGCAGAAGAGACAGGATTGTCCTTGAAATCAATGAGGTTTCCCTCAAGTTTGGGGGCATCGTCGCCTTGGAGGATGTGAGCTTTCATGTTTGGGAGAGGGAGATTCTCTGCATTATCGGCCCGAACGGCGCCGGGAAAACGACCCTTCTCAACGTAATCTCCGGTTATTATCCGGCCTCCTCCGGAAACATTGTTTATGAAGGGAAAAGGCTTTCGGGCCTCAAACCGCACCGGATTGCCGGAGCCGGGATTGCCAGAACGTTTCAGAATCCAAGACTCTTCAACCGCATGAGCGTTCTGGAAAATGCCAAGGTCGCCCGCTTTTCCAGGACCAGTTCAGGAGTTTTCTCCGTTCTGCTTGGTTTGCCCCGTTACCGGAGAGAAAAAAGAGACACGGACCAAAGCGCCAGGGAGGCGCTCGCCCTGTTTGGGAAAGATCTCTCAGAGAACCGTCTCACCCGGGAAGCCTCGTCGCTTCCTCCCGGCGACCGCAAGCGCCTTGAGATGGCCAGGGCAATCTCCACTGCTCCAAAGGTTCTCATGCTGGACGAACCATCGGCAGGCTTGAGTGTCGGTGAAGCGAAAAAACTTGCCGATTTCATCAAGAGACTGAGAGACGAACACGGCTGCACGATCATCGTGGTTGAGCACAACCTCAACCTCGTGAGTTCTATTTCCGACCGGGTGATCGCCCTTGCCTTCGGACACAAGATCGCTCAAGGTTCATACAAGGAAGTGGTTGAAACCCCTGGCATCATGGAAGCCTGTTTTGGAAGCAGACTCCCCATCAAAGGCTCCCCAGCCCCCTTTTGAGCAATGGGGCTGAGGAGATGGAGTGCATTAGTAACCGAATTGAATGCTCACCCCCCACCCCGGGCTGACGATCGGGTAGACAGAAGCATGCGTAACGATCACGGGCCGACTGTAAACATACGCAGGCCCGTAAGGGTGCCTGTAGTGGGGAACCACTCGTCCATAGGCAACAGCGGGATGTTTGTACACAACCCTGGGTTGCACGTGATAAACCACGACGGAATGTTTCTGGTAGCCATCCCGACCCACCCTGTACTTTCCCCCTGCCAAAGCGGTTCCGCTCCCCGCAACAAGGCAGAAAACCGCCAGAATTCCCAAAATCAACAAGAGTTTGTTTTTCATAGCCGAGTCCTCCTTTTCGCGTCTTTGATTTTTTAGACGCGCTGCCCGGCATTTCGTTTACATGAATTTCTTCACCAAAAAAAAGCCCCGCGTTTCTCTACGCAGGGCTGACCTTTCGAACCGCTCGAGAATCACACTTTGAGTTCCAGATT
>JAWOJI010000461.1:0-13728 GCA_046481735.1 Desulfatiglandales bacterium
CCGTGGTCAGCCTTGACATCAGCGACCCATCCGCCCCGCGCGAGGTGAGTCGCGTGACGCTGCCGGACGTCGATGTGCCGCACTGGATCGCCATCGCGCCGGATCAGCGCCGGGTAGTCGTGACTGGGATGGAACTGAAAAGCATGGTCAGGGAACTGCTTTTCCGGGGGAAACGGGTAAAGTTTCGTGCGCGGCATTACGTTTGCCCGGTGTGCGGCATTGAGGCCGATGATTTAGATATGGGGGCCGCCAATGTCTGCATCGCAAGCGTAAAGCGGTGGGGGTTGCCGTGCCCCCAACCATCCGGCAACTGTAGCTATGTCAAAGAGCAATCTGTGGCGCCAAGAACTTTGTCAGGCCAAATATGTGCCTGAAATCACGAAACTTAATTACTGATGTCCCAGTAGAGGGCCATGAGTTCGGTGAGGCTGAAAGGAATGGGGATATGGTGTTTCAGGGTGTCCAGGAGGGACCAGAGGTTTTTGCCTTCAACCCTCTCGGTGTAGATCGGGAATCCTGCCGCCTGCAGGGCCTCCAGGTCCCGGTAGAGGGTCCGGGGATGGCATTCGATCACGCTTGCCAGGTCCGCTGCCGCTCGGTTTGCGTTGAAGTTTTTAGGAACACGCTCTAGAATGGATATGATGAAATCATTCCCGTGGAGGGTTTCGATGAAATCTAAGGCCAAGAAAAGGGCGCCGGAGATCATTTTTAGAGAAGGTAAGCCAAGGGCCGTGATTTTGGATATCAAGGACTACCAGGAGATGTTGGAACGCCTTGAGGACCTTGACGACCTAAAGACGCTGCAGCAGATGAGGAAAAGACCGCTGAGCTTCAGGACACTCGATGAATTCCTCAAGGAAAACAGTGCCCGTGTATGAAATTCTCTTAGAGCGAAATGCGGAGCGCGACCTCAAGAAACTGCCTAAGAAAATGTTTGATCGGGTTGTGTTGTGCGTCAAGTCACTATCTCAAAACCCGAAACCACCTGGGACCCGGAAGGTTGTCGGTTCAACGAATGACTGGCGAATCAGAATCGGCGACTATCGGGTCATTTATGAAATTGACGAAGAGGTTAAGGAGGTCAAGATCATGCGAATTCGCCATCGCAGAGAATCCTATCGGTAGCAATTCTTCCCCATCTGTGTTCTGCAGCTCTGATCTCTTACATCGGCTTTTCCTATTCTTCCATTTTTCCAATATTCCAGCCCTCCATTCTTGACGGTCTTGCAAGAAGTCAGAAAACGCTCTTTCTCGTCATTCCCGCGGAGGCGGGAGTGACGGTTGAGGGTGCTTTTTGCGAATCCGTCTTTCTTCATAATAGAAAGGAAGTGCCATAGAGGAAACCGCAGTCTACGATAAACTGTACGGTGAAACCTCCTACTTGGCAAAAAATGGATAATGCACGAGCCCAAAGCCTAGGGGAGATAGACCTTCGAAGATGTTTCCGGCGCTACCTATCCGTGTTCGGTCGGCAGCCCATCAGGGTGATTCTATTTGACTCCGCTCCCCCTCTTTGAAAGCACCTATGCGCTTGCCGATTTTTCTTGCGACTCACTTGGCTTTGCGTATTTTCCAGCCATAACTTCTGCTTCCACTCTGATTTCTTCCCTTAAGGATTGCGGCTCCAGAATCTCAGCTTTCATTCCCCAGCTTATGACCCAGAACTTGATCTCATGGGTTCCGGCCACCTCGGCTTCAAAAAGGATAGATCCGTCCTTTTGCGGGACAATCTCCTGCGTTTCGTGCAGAAATCACTACTATTTGTGGTTATAAATGCGCATAGGAGCAAGTTATGCGGTCCGCAGAGTTTTTTGAAACCCATCCTGTCTTCCGGCACGAGGAGTTCCTTGAAGCGCACACATCGGGAGGACGCAGTGCGCTGACCAGCAACAATTTGCTGGCCAGGCATTTGTCGTCGGGTCGTCTCCTACGTGTACGCCGGGGGCTCTATGCCGTGGTACCCCATGGTGTTGACGCTGCTCAGGCGACAGTCGATCCCTACCTGGTGGCATCCCATCTGACCGAGGATGCCGTGGTGGCCTATCACGCTGCGCTTCAATTCATGGGGAAAGCCTACTCAGTATGGCGCCGCTTTCACTACCTGACCCGCAAACGGGCCAGGGCATTCTCATTCCGCGATCTGGAATTCGTGCCGGTTCAGGCACCCAAGACCGTCCGCTCTCTGAAGGAATGGGGAGGAAGTATATCCGAGGTGGCCCACGCAGAAGGTCGGGTACGCGTGACAACGTTGGAGCGCACGATGGTGGATGTCCTGGATCAGCCGGACAAGTGTGATGACTGGGAGGAAATCTGGCGATCCCTGGAAATGGTGGAGTTCTTCGACCTGGACGTCGTAATCGCTTATGCCTCGGCTCTCGGCTCGTCACTGACCGCGGCGCGTGTGGGCTTTTTTCTAGAGCAGCACGGGGACGCTCTGATGGTCGAAGAAAGGCACATCGATAAGCTTCAGGCCCATGCGCCGAGGCAGCCTCGCTATCTTGACAGCACACGCAAGTCAGGCAAACTCGTCAGCCGCTGGAATCTTGTGGTGCCTGACTACGTTTTAAACCGTCGATGGGAGGAGGCCGGCTGATGATTTCAAGGGAGCAGATTCTTCGTGAGTCTGCGGCTACCGGGTTTCTGCCGGAGCCGCTAGAAAAAGCGGCTTATCTGCTGGAACTGCTCGAATTGCTTCACAGCCACCCTTTCCTCAAGGGCCGCCTCGTCCTCAAAGGGGGAACCGAGCTGAACCTGTTTTTATTCGGCCTGCCCCGTTTGTCGGTTGACATCGATCTCAACTACATCGGTGCTGTTGATCGCGCCACCATGCTCCAAGAAAAACCGAAACTCGAACAAGCGGTGCAGGCGGTCTGCGGACGGCTTGGAATCCAGGTCAAACGGGTTCCGGGAGAGCATGCAGGCGGAAAGTGGCGCCTTTCTTATAGCACCGCATTGGGTCGTCCGGCCACCATGGAACTCGATTTGAACATGCTTCTTCGGACCCCGCTCTGGCCGCCAGTGGTAACTGATTCGCATCCTATCGGTGCATTTACTGCGCGTCAGGTGCCCCTGCTGGACATCCATGAACTGGCCGCAGGCAAACTTGCTGCCCTTTTCAGCCGGAGCGCGAGCCGGGATCTTTTCGATATTCACAATCTGCTGCGCGAGCCGGGACTCGACATGACTCGCCTCCGACTGGGTTTCCTGGTCTATGGCGCCGCCAACCGGAAAGACTGGCGACAGATCGCCATTGAGGATATTCAGGCCGTGCCGGTAGATGTGGAGCGCCAGCTTCTACCCATGCTCCGCGCCAACCTCACACCAAATCGTTCCGAAATACTGCCGTGGACCGAACACCTTCTCCAAGGCTTTCAAGAAACTGGTCCAGAGCTATGCCATGGATGCGATCGACTGGCTTGAAGAGGGAAAAGACCACAAAGCTTCCAAGAGCGATGTCACCAAATTCACCAAAGGCATCCTCACCTGTAAGGTGGAGACCCACGATGCAGTCGGACTGGGGACGGATTTCCGTTTTGAGTCAAACAAACTGACAGGCTTTGCTCTGGCTCTTGACGGGAAAGTCGTCCACATGTCCGTATTTGCGCACGAAACGGCGGGAGCTGGCGGCGAAGCCCGATTTTCCGAGATGGTTCGGTATTCGCGAAGAAGACAGAATCGGGTATAGTATGGTCTGATTTCCTTTTTACCGTGAAAATCCCCCCTGGCCCCCCTTTTTAAAAGGGGGGAAGATTTTGCGCAGATTCCTTAACCCTCCCCCTTTGGTAAAGGGGGATAGTGGGGGATTTTCATAAGTGGGGGTGGCCTGCACCAAGGTCATGAGCGTTTACGGGATGTGCACAAACAGGAGTTTCCAGATTCCCGGAAGGATCTGATGAGGCTGCTTCAGAACATGAATCTGGCCACAGAGGACGGACACCTCAATCTGGCGGCTGTGCTCATGTTCGTCGAGCGACCGGAGTGGATCAAACCGCAGTTCGTAGTCAAGGCAATCCGTTATCCTGGGAAGAGCATCCATGTCAGCGAATACGTGGATACCGAGGATTTCTACGGACCCTTGCAAAAAGTGTTTGACGATTCCCTCGGCTTCATCATGAGAAACCTGCATAAGGTTCAAGCGGGACGCGGGGTAAATGCGCCGGGAGTGCCCGAAATCTCCGAGACGGTTTTTGAAGAGCTGTTGGTCAATGCTCTGGTGCATAGGGATTACCTGGTGAGCGCTCCGATTCGGATCTTCGTCTTCGACGACCGAATCGAGATCATCAGCCCGGGCCACCTGCCCAACAACCTGACCGTCGAGAAGATCCGCCGCGGCAATTCTATTATACGAAATCCGATTCTTGTCTCCTACGTAGCCAAAGGGCTTTTGCCCTATCACGGGCTTGGTTCCGGGATCAAAAGGGCGTTGGAGCAATGGTTTCAAATCGACTTTATAGACGATCGAGAGGGATGTCTCTTCACTGCCACAGTTCATCGATTAGAAAAAGTCCAAAAGCGGTTACCAAGAACGACCCAGTCGTCGACCCAGTTAACCGACCCAGTCGATCGACTCATTCAAGCTTTAGGCGGCAATGAATTTTCCTCCTCCGAACTGCGGGAGGCACTGAACCTCAAGCATCGCCATACCTTTAGGCAGAACTATCTGCATCCGGCATTAGAGCGTGGAGTAATCGAGCACACCATCCCAGAAAAACCCAACAGCAGAAATCACAAATACCGGCTGACCGTCGCGGGAAGGACGCTGTTGGCCGGTTTTGGCGCCACGGAAAACGAATGAAGCAAACCGATGATTTCCAGTCTATACGCTCCGAGGGAGGGCTTCTGCCGCCTGATCTGCTGAGGCGTGTTTTCGACCCCACTACGATCTGATTTTGCTACGCCCGGTCTGTTTCTGCGCACGCTTTGTCTTGACGACAAGCATGAAACGTGTTACACGTATTTTACGTGAATCAGAAAGGTCCAAGGGGGGATGAAACAAAATATTACCATAAGCCTGGATAAAGAAGTCATTCGCAAGAGCAAAATCCTTGCCGCAAGAAGAGAGACTTCCATCAGCAAGCTGCTCGCCGATTCGCTGGAGAGCATCGTTGACAGGGAGGATTCCTACGAGGCGGCCAAGAGAAACGGGCTCTACACGCTGAGGAAAGGCTTCCCTCTGGGCGGCGTGAGGAAATGGAAGCGCGAGGATCTTTATGAACGGTAAGATCTTTGTGGACACCAACGTCCTCGTGTATGCTCACGACGCGGATGCGGGGAAAAAGCATTTGACTGCCAGGGAGCTTGTATCACAGCTTTGGGAAAGGCGGGCAGGGATCCTCAGCACCCAGGTCCTTCAGGAATTCATTGTGGCCGTCACTCGCAAGGTGTCTACCCCGATCAGCATGGCTCAGGCGAGACGAGCCGCCGGGAACTATTGTGCATGGGAACTCGTCGTCAACGACAGTAAAATTATTCTTCAGGCCACTGAAATACAAGAAGCTCACCATATATCCTTTTGGGATGCTCTCATCGTTTCTTCCGCCTTTGCCGGGAACGCGGCGGTCATTGCCACCGAGGATCTCAACCACGGTCAACGGATCGAGGGCATTCTGATCCGGAACCCGTTCCTTGAGGATCTTGACGATATTGAATCCGGACCGCATGAGTGAGCCGAGATCTAGGTGATCAAATCAGGCCCTTTCTGCTGCCTCCACCCGATCCCCCTAGCTGCCTTCCTCCTCTCCCCCGGTGGGAGAGGCTGGGTGAGGGGGTTGAAGCAAGGCTTCATCGTCTCCACCCGGTAGGATGGGTTGAACGCAGTGAAACCCATCGGTGATCCTTTTGTTCCTTTCTACCCTGCGCCCCTGCGCTTTCCCCGGCCGCCGAAGCCAAGAGGCATAAGTGGCTGCGTGAGACGATGCAATTGCACTTTCAGGGCACCCGCTAAGGGCACCCAAATCTACGACACAGGCCGGTATCTCCTTTAATTCTTTTAGAGAGACTTTGCTAAACTTATCCACTTTGAATCAAAACCCTTGACCTTTCCACCCCATATGTGTATGCTTGACTCAATTAACATCAGGCCCGGGAGAGTCGCCGACCATCATCATGAAGAGCATCTCCAGCGAAAAACAAGCCCCATTTCCCCGAAAGGGATGTGGGGCTTTTTCTTTTTGGGGTTTCGCTGGATTCCCCGCTGATTTGTGGAGTTTGCCATGACTTCGAAAAATTTGCCTATCCCAGTCGAGAGGATTGAGAAAGCGATTCTGCTAGTGCGCGGGCAAAAGGTCCTGTTGGATAGGGACTTGGCTGTCCTCTACGGGGTAGAGACGAGAGTTTTAAACCAAGCTGTTCGAAGGAACATCAACAGATTTCCTCCGGATTTCATGTTTGAATTGACGCGTGAAGAGATAATGAGGATATCACAAACTGTGATATCCTCTGAGATCAAATACTCGAAACGCGTTCATGCCTTCACTGAACAAGGCGTTGCCATGTTATCCTCTGTTCTCAACAGCGAGCGAGCCATCGAGGTGAATATTGCCATTATGAGGGTATTCGTGAGGCTCCGTGAGATGATGGCAACCCACAAGGAGCTGGCCTTCAAGTTGATAGAGCTGGAAGAACGCCTGGAGGGGCACGACGAACAGATCCAAAACATCTTCGAAGCCATCCGCCAGCTCATGACTCCGCCGGATCCGCCGAGGAAGCGAATAGGCTTTGAGGCAAAAGAAGCCGCAGCGCCGTATGGCAAGGGGGCAAAGAGAAGATAGGGCACGGCAAGCAGGCAAGATGAGCCAGTCAACATAGCCAGCAACGAACGTACCCCAGCCGTCCCCAGGCGCCAGAAAAGGCCTTTAAGTGCACTAATCAAGACTTGACCCCACATTCTACCGGGCCGCATGAGTGAGCCGAGCTCTATGATCAAATCAGGGCCCTTCTGCTGCTGCCGCCGGACCCACCGATCCCCTTTTCTCCTCTCCCCCGGTGGGAGAGGTTGGGTGAGGGGGTTGAAGGATGGCTTCATCGTCTCCACCCGGTAGGATGGGTTGAACACAGTGAAACCCATCGGCTGACTCATAGCCACAGCGCAGTGCGATCACCCACGAAGCCGCCCGGCCCTTGCTGCTGTCTAACGTGTTTTGCACAATATTCCAGTGTTCCAACATTCCATTATTCCCTCTTTATCATTCGGCTATTCCATGCTTCCCTTTTCTCATTCTGTCTCCTGCCCGCCCCGTTGAATTCCAGGGGACTATTCAACTGGGGTCTCCCTTGGCCCGCCGACTCCTGCCTCGCCGTAGCCTACGGCGAAAACGGGTGTCTCGTCGAAGCTTTAGCGAAGACGGAAGTCTCCGACGAAGGCGGCTGTATTCCCGCCATCCTGTCCGGCGTAGCTTCAGCGAAGACGGAAGCCTTGAGCTTTTCGAAGTGGCGAAGGTGGCTGTTTTCATTCTTGAGCTTGATTTATAAAAATTTACCATTGTTCACTTAAAACCTTGATTTTCCTAGGGAATTTGTGTATGATTCTACAAATTCACATCAGGTTCGGGAGAGTCGCCGACCGCCGTCATGAAGAGAATCTTCAGCGAAAAACAAGCCCCATTTCCCCGAAAGGGAGGTGGGGCTTTGTTTTTGACCTGATCTTTTCGTTTGGGAGTCAGTATTGATGGAAGAGCTCATTAACGAGTTGCGCGAGTTCGCAAAAGAGCGTGATTGGGAACAATTCCACTCTCCCAAGAATCTGGCTATGGCCCTTAGCGTTGAGGTGTCTGAGATAGTTGAGATCTTCCAGTGGCTGACTCAGGAGGAAAGCAAGAATCTGTCCCAGGAAAAGGTTGAAAAGGTGAAGCAAGAGATCGGGGACGTGATGATTTTTCTAACAAATCTAGCCGATAAGTTCGGTATAGACCCCCTTGAGGCTGCGAGGGAAAAAATCGTGATGAACCGACTGAAGTATCCTGCTGAACTGGTCAAGGGTAAGGCGAACAAGTATTCGGAGTATGAAGAATGAGACTGTATGCCGGCACGTCAACCCAGTTCATAACGGATACCGTGCATAACCAGATCGCCGAGAAGCTGAAGGATGCCTTCTTCAATCAATATAGATTCAATTCTTCCCAAGGTGAAATCCAATCGTGGCGTAACTCATTGCGCGCAATGGCACAGGTGCTTCAATACGCTGACCTAGAGGATCATGGAGTTCTCCTTGAATACCAACTTCCCCTCACATCATTGCGCCTTGACTGCATGATCACGGGCAGAGATCAGGAGAAACGTGACAATGCTGTAATGGTCGAGTTGAAGCAGTGGGAGGCCTGCGGGCCAGCCGAAGGTGAAAATGAGGTTCTTACATGGGTCGGCGGGGCTCAGCGGGAGGTTTTGCACCCTTCTGCACAGGTCGGCCGTTATTCCATGTACCTTCAGGACAATCATACAGCCTTCCACGAGGGAGAACCTGTTGGACTGACTGCCTGCACCTACCTTCACAACTATTTTCTTGACCATCAAGACATTCTTCTCTCAGGAAAATTCAAAAGCCTCCTTGAGTCCTTTCCCCTCTTCTCGGGGGATGATGTGGACAGGCTGGCCAATTACCTTCTTGGAAAGTTGTCGAAGGGAGAGGGATTAGATGTATTGAAGCGCATCGAGGACGGGAAATATCGGCCGAGCAGGAAACTTATGCAGCATGTGGCCAACGTCATAAAAGGCAAATCCGAGTATGTCCTCCTTGATGAACAACTTGTTGCCTATGACAGTGTATTTGCCTCTGCCAGGAAAGGTTTCCATGAGAGGAGGAAAAGCACGATCATCATCCGGGGCGGCCCGGGTACGGGGAAATCCGTCATTGCGATCAACCTCATGGCTGACCTTCTCAAGCAGGGGTTCAACGCACAATATGCAACCGGTTCGCGTGCATTCACAGAAACGTTGCGGAAGGCCATCGGCGTCCGGGGCGCGATCCAATTCAAATACTTCAACAGTTATGTGAGTGCTCCATACAATGCAGTGGACGTGCTGATCTGCGATGAATCACACAGGATTCGGAAGACCAGTGACAACCGTTTTACTAGGAGGGAGGAACGCTCTAAATATCCTCAGGTCGAAGAGTTGATCAAGGCTGCCAAGGTGGTTGTTTTTCTCGTTGACGATAGACAGATTGTGCGGCCGGGGGAGATAGGCTCTTCTGAATACATCATTGAACACGCCGAGAGGCTCAACTGTGATATCAAGGATTACGATATAAAGGTTCAGTTCAGATGCATGGGATCCGAGGCGTTCGTAAGCTGGGTCAACAACAGTCTCGGAATTGAAAGGACGCCCCATATTCTCTGGAACGGAGAAGAAGGATTTGACTTCCGCATTTTTCCATCCCCTCATTCACTTGAAGCAGCAATCAGGGAGAAGACAACGGAAGGTTACAGTGCAAGGCTGACTGCCGGTTTCTGTTGGAACTGGTCGAGGAGTCCTAATGCGGACGGGACTCTCAAGGAGGATGTTGTCATCGGTGATTACCGGCGGCCTTGGAACGCCCGGCCCGAGTCCAGCAGGTTGGCGAAAGGGGTTCCAAAAGCAACTTTATGGGCGTATGAGCCTGGGGGCATTGAGCAGATTGGATGTATCTACACAGCCCAGGGTTTTGAGTTTGACTATGTCGGTGTGATTTTTGGCAACGATCTGGTTTACGATTACTCGAAGCAAGATTGGTCTGGGCTGCCCGGCAACTCCCGCGACTCCGAGGTGAGACGAGGCGCGGGGAGATTCACTGACCTGGTCAAGAACACATACCGCGTGCTGCTGTCTCGAGGGATGAAGGGATGCTATGTCTATTTTATGGACAGAGATACGGAAAGATTCATAAGGAGCCGAACAGAGAACCTACCGGCGCAAGAGCCTGAAAAAGTGATTCCTTCCAAAGTGGTCGATCTCCGTCCCTACATCAATTCACTACCCCTGTTTGATCTTCGAGCCGCAGCCAATCCTCGATTTAGCCTAATTGATGGATTTTTGCCCGATGAAAGCAATTTCGGCTGGGTTCACCTGGAAGGAGGGCCATTTCCAAAAGACCGATTCCTCGTCCGAATTGAGGGCGATTCAATGGAGCCGGGAATCCCAGAGGGAAGCATGTGTCTCTTCAAGAAAGACCCCGGAGGGTCACGAAATGGGAAAACGGTTCTCTGCAGAATTGCAGAGTATGGAGGGTCACCTGTTGCAGTTGTGAAGCGGTACAGTAGCCTACGGCATCCTAATGGGGACTCCCCGGGCGAAGCTGAGAAGATCGTTTTGTCTTCGCTCAATCCGACACATCAGGATATCGTATTGACAGAAGGGGATGATATTCAGATCCTCGGTATTTTTGAACGTGTAATTGCTCGATAGAAGAAAGCCATGTCGGATCTAGACCGGAGAGTTCGTCTTGCGGCTTTCAACTGATTGGCAGATCAAGTCCGCCTCAAGGAGAAGGAAAAAAAGGGCAAGCTGATGATTTTGTCAATTTCTCGTTCTCACCGAGTCTCAATTTGGGGTCGGACCAAGACAATAATTCGAAGTTAAGCGAGAACTACCAGAAATTAAGCTAATGACAGGTCTTACAGCCGAATTGTTCACCTCGAACTTAAAAAAGGCGCAAAAAGATGGCTTAGGACCGCATTGTCGGCCTCAAGAGTGGCCTCTTAAGAAAAGAAACATGTGGGCATGGACAGAGAAGAACGACAGACGAAATTGATCCAAATGAAAGATGCCCTTGATAAGTCGCAGGGTCAGAGGAAGAAATCAAAAATCAGCGTGGCACAGATAATCCTCCTGCGCTGAAGCTATGGCGGACAGGGAGGTCAGCAACCGTGATTAGAAAGTTCGGTATGCCAAGCAGGGAACGGAGTTCCTACGCTGGAGATACACGAAAAGAAGTGCACCGTGTAAAGAGCGAATGGTAGTGCCGAAAAGTCGATGACTTAAAGAGCTCATGAGGTGGACAAAGCAAAATCATCTTAGATCAAGTAGTTCATAGGAGCTTTCCATGACCATTCCAGATTTCCAGAGCATTATGCTTCCCCTTCTTGAGACGGCAGGTGATGGCAATGAGCGGTCAATGGCCGATTTCCGAGATGCCTTAGGGGGTGTTTTCGGCCTTTCCGCTGAGGAGCGCGAAGAGCTGCTTCCCAGCGGCACACAGCCGGTTTTTACTAACCGGGTTGCATGGGCATGCGTATATCTTCAGCGAGCGGGGCTCCTGGAGAGACCCAGAAGGGGTAGGTACAGAATTACTGAGCGTGGAAGCTCGGTGCTAAAAGAGAAGCCTGGGAAAATCGATATCAAGTATCTCCAGCAGTTCCCCGAGTTTATCAAGTTCAGGGAGATCAAGAAGCAGGAAAAGGGGAAACCCGACGGGAATGACGAAGAAGAAAAAGTGACCAGCCCGGAGGAGACGCTGGAATCTGCTTACCAGGAGCTAAAGCACAACCTCGCTACCGATATCGTCCAAACGCTTAAAGATTGTTCATCCCAGTTCTTTGAGCGTCTGGTCATTGATGTGCTCCTGGAAATAGGCTATGGCGGTTCAAAAAAAGAGGCCGGCGAGGCAATCGGGCGGGCGGGCGATGAGGGCATTGATGGAATAATCAAGGAGGACAAGCTGGGTCTCGATATCATCTACATCCAGGCCAAGCGTTGGGACAGCACCGTCGGACGGCCCGAAATCCAGAAATTCGCCGGGGCGCTTCAAGGCCAGAGGGCTCGAAAAGGGATCTTCATCACGACCGCGGATTTCAGCAAGGATGCCACGGAATACGTTAACAACATCGACAGCAAGATCATTCTCATAGACGGTCGCCGGCTTGCCGAACTGATGATTGAACACAACGTCGGCGTCTCCACCGTCGCATCTTATCAAATCAAGAAAATCGATTCCGATTATTTCATCGAGGAATGAGAAAAGAATCATTTGGTTCAAAAAGGTGGCGTGCCATATGAATGTTGTGCTCATCCTTCTGGGTTCATGTTTTGTTCTTCCTGGTTTGATCATAGGATTGCTGCGCTTTCTGAAGTGGAAAAGGAGGCACAGGGGTCAGAGACCGCCGTTCTCGGACCTTTTGCTGCGCTCTCCCGGGGAGGGTCTACGCCGGGAAATCCAAGATCTTAATGACGAAATCACCGCTTTCATAACGTCGGCCTCGATCATCCCCCTTTTGCTGACATGTGTCTACTTGATCAGCTTGATTTCAGAAAGAGAAAGAGGGGGTACTGGAAGGTTGCTTTTTATCCTGGGCATAGGGTTTGGCGGATATCTTGTGTGGAAGGTACAAAAGCTCGTAGAGAGCAGAAAAAACCTGCGCATCGGTTTGGCAGGAGAGATGGCTGTAGGCGAAGAGCTTAACAGGCTTATGCTGGATGGGTACCATGTCTATCATGACTTCCCGGCAGGTCGATTCAACATCGATCATATCGTTGTGGGACCCTCCGGGGTCTTTGCGGTGGAGACAAAAGCGCCCTCCAAGGGAAGCCGGGGAAAGCGCACTGATGAAGCGAAAGTCATCTATGACGGTGAGCGCTTGACATTTCCATCCTGGACTACCACTGAGCCCATCGATCAAGCCAGATCGCAGGCTGCCTGGCTGTCCAAATGGCTCAGCGGGGCGGTGGGCGATCCGGTGAAGGTGTCGCCGATGGTCACGATCCCAGGATGGTATATCGAGAGGAAAAGGCCTAATGGAATCCCGGTGCTGAACCCCAAACAAGTCAAAGCCTATTTGGACGGAAAGAAAGAAGCGGCCATCTCCGAGACCATGATCAAGAGGATGTGCCACCAGTTGGAACAGAAATGTCGGGACGTGGACCTGTGGGAGTGGTATTAACAGGTTTTTCGGAGTGTCAAGCCCCGGAGCCACTCAAGGTCTAAGATAAATTTCTGGTGTGAAAACGGCTCGTAATGTGTTTAAATACACTATGATGATAAGCCGGGAAACAGGGTTAGGGGAGGTAAGGGGGCCCCATCACGAACATGAGTATCTACGCGACACTGTGGACGTTGCAGTTCCCTAAAGAGGGTGATGAATACATCGGGTGTGATTGGATCGAGGTGACCGCTCAGGGAGTTCCCCCTCACATCGGCACACCGACTCCCGGAATGGGATACGAAGATGGCGATCCATACGCCTCATTCCTGCCACCCCCGGTCGAGGCCGACCATAGCGGAGATGCACCGCACATGAGAGCGGTTGTATTCGTGGCGGAGCATACGATTAAGGGGACGGACCGCCATCCGCAAGAATATCAAAGTCCACTCCTCATCCTCAGCGGAGAGGACTACTCCCGCATCACCTTTGAAGAACTTCATCGTCGCCTTTGTGACGCACTCCGGGGAAACAGAGCGCCCGTAATTGCCGAGATCCTGGGGCCGGGTGGAAAACACAGGGTGATTAGAGCGGAGGACGAAGACAAGCCGCACAGCCCAATAAGGCGAACGAACATGCGAGATACGGCGAGAGACGCTGAAAGGAAGCAGATCGAGATCCTCAGCCGCATGGGGCCTGAGGGCAGGTTGCATGCCGCCATTGAGCTCTCCAGGATTTCCCGCAAGCTCTTGCGGGAAGGCGTGCAGAAGCGCCACCCTGATTATGATGAGCGGCAGATCCGCTTGGAGACAATTCGTTTGATCCTGCCGGAGGAGCTTTTCCGTGCTGCTTATCCGAACGCCGATGAGAGGTTGACATGAGTCCGGATGAGGCGCTGCAA
>JAWOJI010000476.1:0-3494 GCA_046481735.1 Desulfatiglandales bacterium
CCCCTTCCTCCGCCATGGCCAGATGATCGGCGACGAATTCCGGGTGCAACACCACGTCGTGGTCAATGAATATCAGGTAGGTTCCGTTGGAGGCTTTCACTGCCAGGTTCTTGATTCGCGATTGTCGAACTCCCCGGTCTTCATGCCATACATGGCGCCATTCGATACCGGAAGAGCCGAGCACACCCCTCACAAGTCGGGCTGCAGCAGAGGCCGATCCGTCGTCCGCCACAATCACTTCATCCGGAAGACTCGACTGCTCCAAAACAGAGCGAAGAGTCAGTTTCAGCGCCTCAGGCCAGTTGTAGGTTGTGATGATCAGGGACACGCCGCCGGACCGGATCGCTCCCGGCTCACTCGCTTGGATTGCCCTTGCGCTTCCTGCTCTGCTAGGCATTCTTCTTCAACACGACAAACATGTCATGTCCTCGGCAAAAGACCCTTGCCGGTACATTCAGCGCTTCGCCAATCATCTTTCGCGCGAAACCCCACAGTCTGGAGCCGGAGGACCCGTTTCGAACACTCACACTCTTTGTCTCGATTTTCTCGACCTCAAAGCCGGCTTTTTCGGCCAACCTGACAATGGATGACGGGCAAAAAAAACTGACGTGCCCGAGCGCCAGATCAAAATAATCCCACCTCTCTCCGAGAAACTTCACGGTCCAGCTCTGCGTGTTTCCGGTTGTCAGGAGCACCAGTCCCGAAGGCTTCAAGATTCTACGGCATTCTTGCATCAAGGGAATCGGTTCCCAGAGGTGTTCGATGACCTCGAACAAGGTGATTATGTCATACGAACTTTCCGCAATACCCACCTCATGCAGGTATCCGCACCTTATGTCGAGACCCGATCCAACCCCAATCTCCACCGCCCTCCTGTCCGGCTCCACCCCGGTGGCTGTGAAACCCCTGGCCTTTGCCTCGTGCAGGAATGTACCGACATTGCATCCCACATCGAGGATACAGGTCTCGCCCGGCCGCGAGCCTGCGAGTCTTTCGACCTTGCGCAATCGCTTCCTGTGAACGCTTGGGTTCGGGTCTATGGGGTTGTTTTCATCGAACGGCTGGAACCGCCTTTTGTAGGTTTCCTCGTTCGCAGAGCTGACGAGCTGGCCGCAATCTCTGCACTTCAGGAGAGGTCCTTCAGGCAAAACAATATGGCTCGGCTCGAAGCCGGAAGTGCACCCCAAGGGGCATTCATTGATCATGGCCTTTAGCTTGATGGCGCCTGGCCCCTTTAGTTCCCCAGCCACCTCTCTCTCCACATCTCCCAGCAAAGAAGAGACCACAATCGGTATTGATGGTTCGCTTCTCGTTGCAGGTGTTCCTTGATTTTTGTCTCAACCACCCTTTCGTCAAAAAGGCCTTCCCTTCTTAATCGGCCTGAGGAAAGATAGTCCAAGAGCAAAGGCTTGAGTTCCGCCCGAAACCAATGGTCCAGCGGCACGCCAAAACCCATTTTCGGCCTTTCAAAAAGAGACACGGGAACATATTTGGCAAGAAGCTTCTTGAGAATGAATTTCCCTGTACCGTTCCTGATCTTTAAAGCGTCAGGCATGGTGGACGTGTATTCTACAACCCTATGATCCAGCAGCGGAACCCGCACCTCAAGACCGACCGCCATACTGGCACGATCCACCTTGGTGAGCATCGCATCCGGAAGATAGGTCTCCTGGTCCACCTTCATTAACCTTGCACCCAGAGGCTGGCCGTCAGTTTCAGCAAACAGGGACTCATATCGGCTTTCAGGAAGCTTCATTCCCGTAAGACGGTGAAGCTCTTCCCTTTCCCAAAGACAAATTGTCATTCTGTAGATTTCCGCAAGCTCGGCATTGTCCAACAGGCTGATGAACTTTTGCCATTTGTCGAACACGTTTGTCACCCTGAACCGTTGGGGAAGGTGTTTGCGGAAAGGAACATACAACGCTTCGAACCACCGAAACGGTATCTTTCGCAAGGATCCCGACAAGAGCCTCCTGCCGATGGCGGGAATTCTATGAAATCCCCTGATCATTTCGCCGGCGGCCCAATATCTAACATACCCTGCGAACTGCTCATCCCCCCCGTCACCCGAAAGCGCAACGGTGACATCCGACCGGGCAAGCCGGCAAACGAGACATGTGGGTATGGCCGAGGAGTCGGCGAAAGGCTCATCATAGATTGCCGGCAGTCGGGGGACCAAATCAATTGCCTCGCTTGGAGTGACAAAGATCTCGCCGTGATCGGTACCAAGGTGTTCAGCCACCTTTCTCGCCCAGGGAGCTTCATTGTAGGATTCCTCCCTGAAGCCGATCGTGAAAGTCCGGACAGGCGAAGGACTGATTTTTTGCATGAGCGCTGCAATCAGAGAAGAATCAACACCTCCGCTGAGTAAGGCTCCCAGAGGGACATCACTGACCATCTGGCTGGAAACAGATTGAGTCAGCAGTTGGTCCAAGTTCTCAATGACGCGTTTTTCCGTCCAGTCTTCATCTCCCTTGACTTCATGTCCGGACGATTCCCAGTACCGTCGAACTCTGAGCCCATCCTGGTCGACAATCGCGTAATGACCGGGCAAAAGCTTCCAGGTGTTCTTGAATATGCTTTTTGGAGCTGGAACGTATTGATAATGAAGGAAAAGCACAAGTGCTTCCGGGTCAATATCCTTTTGGAAACCGGGAAGAGCCATGAGGGCTTTCAGTTCAGAGGCGAACGAAAACATCTCCTCTGTATGACAATAAAAGAGTGGCTTAATCCCTAGCCTGTCTCTGGCCAGCAGCAATCTGTTTTCGTTGGAATCCCAAATAGCAAACGCAAACATGCCGACAAAACGATCAAGGCAATCAAACCCCCAATGGGCATACGCTTCCAGAATGACTTCTGTGTCCGTCCCGGTTCGGAAGCTGTAACCGAAACCCTCCAGCGTTTTCCTAATCTCCCTGTAATTGTAAACTTCCCCGTTGTATGCGATCCGAATCGTTCCATCGTTATTGGCCATGGGCTGTCGTCCCGCCTTTGAGAGATCAATCACCGACAGTCTTCGATGGCCTAGACCGATTCCCACATTTCCGTCAAGAAATATGCCGGCATCATCAGGGCCTCGGTGCTTCAAGGCATTCGTCGCCTCATAAAGCGATTCCCGCGCCGTTTCAAAATGCTTCCTGCTATGAAACCCAACAATACCGCACATATTCAATCGATCATAGCGTTAACAGCAATCCGTTCTTGACAGGGATGAGGTCCCGTAAAGATCCAAATGTCTATTCACCATCCTTTCAACGGTGAAAAGTTCCATCACCCTCTCTTTGCCCTTTAATCCCCACTCTCCGGCCTTCCGGGGATCTCTTAACAAATCGGTAATCCTCTGCGCCATCGCCTCAGGGTCTCGGGGTTCCACGATCCACCCTGTTACACCGTCCACTACAGCTTCCGGATTTCCTCCCACACGGGTTGCCACCACAGGCAACCCGGCTGCCATGGATTCCAGGATAACATTGGAGAACCCTTCTTCATAAGAA
>JAWOJI010000123.1:0-4921 GCA_046481735.1 Desulfatiglandales bacterium
TGACGACGTGCTCGTGCTCCTCCTCGAGCTCGCGCCGCAGCCCGTCGAAGTCGAGCGGCTCCATGCTGGCCCCGGGCCATGCACGAAAGGCCCACAACGACGATCAGGATGGCGGGTGAGGATTTTGTGAAGCTCATCAAGGGTGAACTAAACGCCATGAAAGCTTACACGGGCGGGAAGCTGAAAATTGCAGGGGACCTGATGAAGTCGCAGCTCATTGAAAAGCTGTTCAAATTCTAGCGGGCTCATGAAAAACCCGCAAAATAAGGAATGATGGAACAATGGAATACTGGAAGGATGGGGATGTGGGAGCACGGCGCAAGCAAGGCGGAGTGATTCCCACCCGGTGAGCGGCACACCGTAAGCCGTGTATCGTTTGTTTTCCAATATTCCATTATTCCTTCTTTCATGGAGGTTTTGTCATGGCCACAGGAATCAAAGACAAGGTGGCGATCATCGGGATGGGATGCACGCGTTTCGGTGAGAGGTGGGATGTGGGCGCCGAAGAGCTGATGGTGGAGGCCTTTACGGAATGCCTTGAGGACGCAGGCATTGATCGGGACGACATCCAGGCCGCTTGGCTGGGCACCTGCTATGAGGAAATCAGCGTAGGCAAGAGCGCGCTTCCTTTGTCCATGAACCTCCGCCTTCCCTTCATCCCGGTGACCCGTACGGAGAATTACTGTGCCAGCGGTACGGAGGCTTTCCGAGGGGCCGTGTACGCCGTCGCCTCCGGCGCCTATGACGTGTGCCTGGCTCTGGGAGTGGAGAAGCTGAAGGATACCGGGTTCGGGGGCCTCCCCAGCATGGTGGCGTCCAACGTCGGGTCGCTGATCTGGCTGTGGAACCCGAACATGACGGCCCCCGGATCCTTTGCCCAGCTCGCCACGGCTTACGCCGCCAAGCACAGGGTCGCTGATGAGGACCTGAAACGAGCCATGGCCCAGGTGTCCGTGAAGAGCCACGAAAACGGCGCTCTGAACCCCAAGGCCCATCTCAGAAGGCCGGTCAGCATCGAGCAGGTGATGGCGGCACCGATCATCGCCCATCCCCTGGGGCTTTTTGATTGCTGCGGTGTCAGCGACGGATCGGCATGCGCCATCGTGACCACGGTGGAGAGGGCTACGGCCATGGGGAAAAAGAACCCGGTCACCGTCAAAGCTCTTCAACTGGCACTGAGCAGCGGCGAGGAGATGGGCTTCAACCGCTGGGATGGAGATCACTTCATGACCGCGGAGCGCTGCAGCACCAAGGCTTACGAGGAAGCCGGGATCGGAAACCCCAGGGAAGAGATCAGCATGATGGAACTTCACGATTGTTTCAGCATCACGGAGCTTGTCACCTACGAAGATCTTCACATATCCGACAGAGGGAAAGCCTGGAAGGACGTCCTCAACGGAATCTACAACCGGGACGGCAAGATCCCGGCCCAGGTGGACGGCGGCCTCAAATGTTTCGGCCACCCCATCGGCGCGTCGGGACTTCGAATGCTTTACGAAATGTACCTGCAGCTTCAGGGAAGAGCCGGGGAGAGACAGCTCGATGATCCGAGATTCGGGATGACCCACAACCTGGGCGGAATTCCCTTCATGAACATCTGCAGCATAGCGATTGTGGGAAGGTACAAGAGGTAGTCTTTTCCGTAAGAGGCTTTGATTCTGAGGTTTTCCATGGACTTCAGTCTCACCAAAGACCAGGCCGACATCCGGAAAGCGGCGACCGAATTTGCAAAGGGAGCATTCGAACCGGACCTCATCCTGGAGTGGGACCACAAGCAGGAGTTTCCTGGTGCGATATGGAGGAAGGCTTGCGATCTCGGGTTCGTTGGAGCTCACTTCCCGGAGGCCTACGGAGGGCAAGGTCTCGACTTCCTGGATCAGGCCTTGATCCTCGAAGCGTTTTGCCGGCGGGATTCGGGGGTCGGAATCGCCCTGGGCCTGTCCGATTTCGGCTCGGAGATGGTTTTCCTGCACGGCACTGAAGCGCAGAAGACAAGAGTTCTGCCCTCAATCACCCGAGGAGACGGCTATTCCACCATGGCTTTTTTGGAAGAGGGGTACGGCCTTTCCCCCTTTCAGACGGAGGTCCGCAAGAGGGGAGGCCTGTCCTTTATCCAGGGAACGAAGTCCCATGTCCCATTGGCCGGCACGGCCGGATTCATGGTCGTCGTGTGCCAGGCCGGTCGTGAACCCACGGAAGGGCAGTCCGTCTTTCTCGTGGAGAACCGTCCCAGAGGTCTGGAGTACCGCCCTGAGGGCGAAACCCTGGGCATGCGCATGATCTCCCTGGGGAAGGTGCACTTCGAAATGATGGAGGTCCTCGAGGAGAATCGTATCGGCGAGGTGGGGAAGGGCGCTTCCTACCTCAAGGAATGCTTGAGACATGTGAGGGTCGAGCTCGGCGCCATGGCTCTCGGGATCGCGCAGGGGGCGTTGGACAGAGCGTTGGATTACGCGGGAAAGAGGGAGCAGTTCGGCAAAGCCATTGTGAGGTTCCATCCTGTGAGAAACAGGTTGGCCGACATGTTCACCAGGGTGGAAACAGCGAGACAGATGGTCTACAGAGCCGCATGGTCCTTGGGGAGGGAAAGGCCCGATGAGGGAGCCGCGATCATGGCCAAACTGGTTGCTTCAAGGACCGCCCTCGGCGTTTCCAGCGATGCGATCCAGATCCACGGGGGTTACGGCTACATGACCGAAGGGCAGGTGGAGCATTACTATCGGGATGCAAAGGCGCTCGGCCTCTTTTTGGAGAGTGCACCGGTCGAGGAGAATATGCTTGCGGATCTGATCCCATGGAGATTCTAAAGTACACCGAAGAACACCGGAAGTTCAGGGAACGGCTCCGGGGCTTTTTCGAAACAGAAGTGACTCCCCAGGTTCGGGAGTGGGAGAAGGCGGGCATTACGCCCAGGTCGATTTGGAAGAGAATGGGCGAGGAAGGTTTTCTCTGCACGAGCGTGCCCAGGGAATACGGAGGCATGGGCGCCGACTTCCTCCACTCGGTGATTGTAGCCGAGGAACTCGCTCTTACAGGCCACACAGGTCTTGCGGCGCCTCTTCACAGTGATGTGGTGGTTCCCTACATCACCTCCTACGGATCGGAAAATCTGAAGCGGGAATTCCTTCCCCCATGCATAAAGGGGGACATGATCAGTGCCGTGGCCATGACGGAACCCAATGCGGGCAGCGATCTTGCCTCCATCAGCACGTCTGCGGTGGAGGATGGAGAGGAGGTGGTCATCAACGGTCAGAAGACCTATATCAGCAACGGCATCAACTGCGACCTCCTCATCCTTGCTGCAAGGGACCCGTCTGTTCCGGACCCCTATTCCGGGCTGGACCTCTACGTGGTGGAGGCGGGGGCCAAAGGGTTCGAGAAGGGCAACAAACTTTCCAAGATGGGCTGGCGCAGCCAGGATACGGCCGAACTGGTCTTCCGCGACTGCCGGATTCCACAGGGCCGCCGTTTGGGCGCCAAGGGCGGCGGATTTCTCATGCTCATGGAGAAACTTCAGCAGGAACGCCTCATGGTGTGCATCATTGCGGTGGCTGCCGCTGAAAACATGCTGAGGAGCACCCTTGCGTTCTGCGAAGAAAATCGTGACTTTGGAAAACCTCTCTCAAAACTCCACAACAACCGCTTCAAGATCGTGGACATGGCGACAGAAATCAAGCTGGGCAGGGTTTTCGTGGACAAGTTGATTGCGGATCACATGGAGGGGAAGAACCTTGTCGTGGAGGTTTCCATGGGGAAATCATGGACCACGGAAATGGCCATGAGGGTTGCCGATAACTGTATGGATCTCCACGGGAGCACGGGGTGCCGTGAGGACTATTTCATCGCTCGTGCGTGGCGGGATATGAGGGTGCTCTCAATTTTTGCGGGGACCAACGACATCATGAGGGGGATCGCCGCGAAATTCATGGGACTGTGACATCTTATCTTGACGGAGCCCGGCCGTTCGGCCGCTGTGCGTCAGAAATTTGATCGGAGCAGGAGTATTATCGTGAAGTTTCCTACGAGGAGGGTTCTATGACTTCAAAGACGTGGCACAGGTTCAAGTGGCCGGAGGGAGTCCCCCATGAAATCTCGGGGTATGACAAACCGCTTTTTTCCATCCTGGACGATTCGGCGCGCAGTTATCCCAATGCCACCTACACAATCTTTGCCGACTCGACCCGAACCTTCGCGCAGGTCAAGAACACGGCCGACCGGCTTGCAGGTTTCCTGGTTTCCCGGGGCATCAAGCAGGGAGACCGTGTGGCGATCTTTCTTCCCAATCTTCCCCATTACCCCGAGGTCTTTTTCGGAATTCTCAAAGCAGGCGGCATCTGCGTCACCTGCAACCCCCTCTACAAGGTCCCGGAGCTCAACTTTCAGCTCAAGGACTGCGGCGCAAAAGCCGTGTTCGTGATGGATCACCCTGCCTTCTACCCCACGGCGTTGCAGGCTATGGAAGGGGCCTCGGTCGAGACGGTGGTGATCTGCAATGTCAAATCCTACCTTCCCAAACTCAAGGGCTTCCTCGGTTCCCTCCTGGGCAAGGTGCCCAAAGCCGATCGCCATGATCCGGGACATTTTTTTTATGATGATGTGGTGGGAAAAGCACAACCTGCAGCCCCTGAATTCAAAGTGAATCCTCTTTCCGACGGGGCCGTGATTCTCTACACAGGGGGTACGACCGGCGTCCCCAAGGGAGCATGCCTGAGCCATGCCAATCTTGTCTCCAACCTGATGTCTGTTCAGGAATGGGTGCGGATCTCCAAAGAGCCGGGGGTGAAGCCGGAGAAACTGGCGAAGGGCAGGACGCCGAGAAAGGTGTGGGCCCCGCCCTTCGCCAGTTTCTCCGGCTTCACCCCCGGCTCTTTGGAGATCCGCACCCATTCCTGAACAGACATCAGGGTGGAGACAAGATTGG